>JANQFF010000460.1 GCA_028277965.1 Pseudomonadales bacterium | reverse complement strand
AGAGCGGGCTTACGACCATTGAGACACCAGGGCCCGCAAATCGCGGTGCACTACGGACGATCTGAATGTGCTCCTCGATGGATTCGCCGCCGGCGAACATGGTGGGTGGTGTATTTGTACCCTTCGGACGGCCGGTCGTTCCGGAGGTGTAATGCAAAAACGGTTTGGGTGTCATGTCGGTGGGCGGTTCTGACTGGTCCCCGCGCCCAATGAAGTCGTGCCAGGGGACGGGTCCACTATCACATCGCCAGCCGACAACGAGGTTGACACCTGCAGCTGAGGCAGCTTCCAGTCCCCGTTCAGCGGTTTCCGGTCCGACAAACAGCATGCCTGCATTCGAGTCTTCCAGGATGTACTGGAGTTCAGCGGCAGTCAGATGGAAATTGATCGGAACGGTCGATATACCGGCGAGGATACCGCCGAGATGAGCGATCACCGTTTCGCTCGCGTTTTCAGCGAAGACCGCAATACGCTGATCGCTGCCAAGACCTGCGTTCAGAATGGCATTGGTCAACTGGTTGAGACAGAGGTCGAGATCGCGCCATGTGATATCCACCCGCTCGTCTCCCATCGCCACAGCATCCGGATGTTCTTGCGCAAAATCTCGTGTCGCTATCGACATACTTCCCCCACTAAAGATTCAAGTCCTGGAGTGTACTTCACTCTCCGGTGAAGTCAGGCTCACGTTTCTCTGCGAACGCGCGAACTGCTTCCTGGTGATCCGCCGTTGTGCGAGCTTTCAGTAACCGGTCCGCTTCACGATCAATGGCCGTTGCGTGGTCGATGCTGAGTGCTTCGTCGAGATTGTCCTTGATATAGGCATAGGCGGTTGTTGGACCATTGGCGAGCTGCAGCGCGAGATCGTGTGCTGCTGCCATCAGGTCCTCTGCTGCAGTTACCTGGTTTACGAGGCCCATATTCAAGGCGGCACCGGCGGGCACACGCTCTGATGTCAGCATTAACTGGCGGGCTCTGGACGGACCCACAACACGTGTCAGCAGCCAGGCGATGCCGTAGTCTCCCGAGAGTCCGATACGGGCGTAACCGGTACTCAGAAAGGCGTTGTCAGCAGCAATTCGCATATCACAGGCGAGGGCAATCGCCATTCCCGCGCCAGCCGCCGCGCCGGGAAGTGCCGCAATTGACGGTTTGCGCATCGCTGTCAGGGCACCGGCTATCTCGTGGTGTCTGGCTGCCATTTCCCGAAACTGCCGTTCTGCGCTGGGTGGTTTGGTGTCAGGATCGTTCCGACGTCCCATGGCTTTGACGTCACCACCGGAGCAGAAGGCGCCGCCAGCACCGGTCAGGAGCAGAGCCCCCACGTCATCACTTTCAGACGCATATGCGATAGCGCGTCTGAGGTTCCTCGTCAGATCATCGGAGAGAGCGTTCCGGGCTTCGGGGCGGTTCAGGGTGACAGTCAGCACTCTCTCATCGAGCGAGGTCAGGAGTTGTTCGGATGTGCTGGCAAAGGTCATGACTATTTCACCTTGTAACGTATGGGCAGAGATTTCAGACCGCCGACAAAGGTGGATTGCACGTACTTTGGCTCACCAGCGAGTTCGAAATCCGTTATCCGGTTGAAGAGTTCTTTATAGAAAGCGGTCATCTCCATCCGGGCGAGATGTTGGCCCAGGCAGACGTGAGCGCCAAATCCGAATGCAAGCTGCTTGGCGTCTTTGCGGTCCACACGGAATTCGAAAGGTGCGTCGAAAATCGACTCGTCCCGGTTTGCCGAGTGATACCAGAGTATGACGGATTCGCCTTGTCTGATATGTGTTCCGGCAAGATCGTAGTCTGTTGTGGCGGTGCGCATGAAGTGACGTACGGGTGATACCCAGCGGATGGTTTCGTCGATGGCTGTTGGCATCAGGGTTTCCGGGTCCGCCAGGAGTTTCCGCATCTCATCCGGATTCTGGATCAGGGCCAGCAGCCCACCGGCTGTTGAGGCGCTTGTTGTATCGTGCCCGGCGGTTGCGATGATCATGTAATAACCATTGATGTCGAGTTCGGGCATCGGCTCACCATCAAACTCGGCATTGGCAATGAGGGTTGCAACATCTCCTGTTGGATTGGCTCTGCGGGATGCCGTCAGGTCGTTGAAGTAAGCTTCAAAGTCGTAAACAACCTGCAGGAAGTCTTCGGGTTCGAACGAACGCTGATTGTCGGGATCGGAGCTGCCGAAAAGCTCCTGTGTCAGTTTCAGCATGAGTGGCTCGTCTTCTTCCGGGACACCGAGGATTTCCATGATGACCCGAAGCGGATACCAGATAGCGACGTCTTTGACGAAATCGCATTCGCCACCGAGATCAACCATGCGATCGACATACATCTTCGCGAGTTGATCCACCCGCGCCTGGAGTTTCCTCAGGTTAGCGCCCATGAACCACCCTTGCGTCAGCATGCGGTACTTCATGTGATCCGGATCGTCCATCTGCACGAGAGATCGGACGAGGTGCTTGCGCCCGGTCATCATCTGCACCATTTCCTCTATCCCTTTGGGGCCGAGGGTGGGGCGGGGATCGTTGATGAATATCTGCTTACGGCTTTCAACTTCTTTGATGTCGTTGTAGCGGCTGATTGACCAGAACGGATCGTACCCTTCCGGTTCGAGATGCCGGATCGGATCGTTGGCGCGCAGCCAGGTGAACTGATTGTGGATGCCTTCTTCGTCAGCCCAGTTGGTCGGGTCGACGAGGGCGTTATCGAGTTCAGGGGACGTGGTATAGAGGTCCATAGCTATCTAGCTGGTAAAAGAAGCGATTGTATCAAGGGGTTCGCGGGACATGCGGACCTCGTTGATCTGAGCGCCTTCATCAGCATAGCCGAACGAAAGCCCGCACAGGATGGCGTTCCCCTCCGGGATATCTGCAATCGCTTTGACCGGGCCCGGGTAGCTGCCCAGCGCTCCCTGGGGACAACTCGAGATTCCGCGTTCAGTCATGAGAAGCATGACGGTCTGGAGAAAAATGCCGAGATCCACAGCGTTTGCGCGGTGCATGGTCTCGGGCATGGAGAGAAAGCCGACGTGCGGTGCGCCAAAAAACTCCCAGTTCTTGAGGAGCAGTCGGTTGCGTGCCGCCATGTCCTGCCGGTCGATACCCATAGTTGCGTAGTAGCCGAAGCCGCATGCGCGCCGGCGTTCCTTGTAGATCCCATGTAAGCCGACACCGCCAGAGGGGAACGTCGGGTAGGGTTTTGTGCCTGCGTTAATCTCATCGAAGATGGCCGCCTGCAACCGATCACGGGCATTGCCGGAGACGACAGCAAAGTGCCAGGGCTGGGTGTTGCTGTTGGATGGTGCGTGACGGGCGATCTCAAAAATCTCGTGGATCACGTCGTCCGGTATGGGATCTGGAAGATAGCCGCGAATGGTGCGGCGGGCTTTGACGGCGTCACTGACGTTCATGTGTTCTCTTGAGGTAAAGTTTGCAGGCATTGTAGAGAAGGGGATCGGGAAAACCATGGCATTACCCAAAGAGCTGGCGCTCGATAGCGAGCAGATGAAGGAAATGTTGACCACGGACTGGAACATCCGGATTGCGAGCGTCGACGCTGAAGGCAACATCAACCTCACACCGATGTGGTTTGGGTGGGCAGGGGGAAAAGTTTTCATCTACGGGCGCGGGCAGAAAGTGGTGAACCTGCGTCGGAATCCAAAGTGTACGGTCCTCGTGGACAGAAATGAGCGGTTTCCGGAATTGCAGGCCATCATGATGCGTGGCACAGCGGAAATCCTGGAAGACGCGGAAGCAGAAGCCGCGGAGCCACATCTAAATGAGGTACAGGTGCAGATGGGAATCAAGTACAACGGTGGGCATGCAGATCCCGTTGCCGATCCGAAGCCGTTCGCGAGCACCGCTCAGGGACGCAATCGTCGCTGGATTGTGTTTACGCCCGAACGGACCGTGACCTGGGATAACTTCAAGCTGGGATTGTGAGCTATCGATCGCGGCTAAATGCCGCTGCCGGAATCGGCTTTGGTGCCGATTCCTTACCGAGTTTTTCGTGAGCGAAAAACTCGCGCCGACGCGCCAGCGTCGTACTTTAGCCGCGATTCCGTTACCACATCGGGGGATGGGTGCCTGGCATCGCAGCGGGTCTTTCCCAGGTGGGCGGGGTTTCTGAAAACCGCGCCGCATGTGGCATCGAAAGCAGGAGTCCCTCGTCACACGGGTAGGGCTGTAACGCACCCTTGAAATCGATCCGTTGTGGTTCGGCGGGTCCTCGTCGACCCATCTGACGCAACCAGTCAGCGGTCTTCAGAAGTGAAAGCTCCACGTGCCAACTGCCGCCTTCAGTCGTCTGGCGAATTAAGGCGGCCTGGGCAGCAAAGGCCATCAGAAAGCCTGTCGCCATGTCGAGAATCTGCACGGGCATCGGTTTCGGCAGATCCGCACCAAACGCCTCGGCTTCGGCACAATTGAAGCCGGTTGCTGTCTGTACCAGGGAATCGAATCCACGACGTTGTCCCCAGGGTCCTTCCGAGCCATATGCGCTCAGGGATACGCTGACGATGCCGGGATGGCGGGCGCTGAGTTCAGGCGGGGTGAGACCAAAGTTGGCCAGGGCACCGGGCCGATATCCCTGGACAAATACCTGCGTTCCCTCGAGCAGCGTCTCGAATTGCATGAGGTCCGATTGCTGGCTCAGATCAAGATGTGCCGAACGCTTGCCACGACTTGTATCGATCACCACGGGGATATTGGGCAGGTGCGGGGCGTTGACGAGCATGACATCCGCACCATAGGCAGCCAGGGTTCGGCCGCAGACGGGTCCAGCCAGGATGCGCGTGAGGTCCAGAACCCGCACGTTCGTGAGCGGGCGATCGTGCGTCGAGATGGCGGGTAACGATCTGGGGGGTGCATCATCAAGACGTGTAATCTGGATCAGCGGCAGGTCCTGCGTCGCCCCTGCGTGCGGGTGAACATCCCATTCCTCGAACGTTCTTGCTTTGGAAACCACGAGACCCATCTCGTTGGCCGCCGTCTCGAAATCTTCTGACGTCCAGTGGGACAGGGCGATTTCGACATCGTCCCGCTGGGTGTCATCTGCGTTTCCGAGTTCCAGTAGCTCGAGTACGCCGTCCCGGTGGTGATCGAAGTTGGCGTGGACGCGAACGTGACCATCCGACGTTGGGTAGAGGCCCGAGAACTTTTCCCAGGCGTCAGGTGTCTCGTCGTCCAATCTGTAGTAGGCGGTGCATTCGAATTCAGCGTCCTGCTTTGTGACTTCAACCTTCTGCGTTTTGCCGCTTCGGTGCCTGTAGATCGCCAGACCACCGGTGGCCGCTGCGGCAATGCTGGTCTGAGCCGCAACGTCGACCCAGAACGACGAAGCGAGTTTACCTCTCGCTTCCGGTAGTTCGACGTGCTCAAGAACGTCTTCGGACAGACCAACCAGACTGAGCAGATCGCCCAATAGAGCCATACTGTCCGGTGGTGAACCCACGTTTACATCTTTTCGATGATGTTTTTCAGTGCATCACAGTTTTTCACGCGTTCTTCGGTTGTCTTACCAAGGAAGCCAACGTTCAGACAGTTCACACCTGCCTCCTTGTACACCTGGAGGCGATCGCGCACGAATCCTTCCGGGCCCACCAGAGAGGTTGCATCGAGGTAGCTCTGGGGGATGGCAGCTTCCGCTTCGGACTTCCTGCCTGAGAGGTAGAGATTCTGAATGGTTTCAGCTTCTTCCTCGTAGCCGTACTTTCTGAAGATCTGGTTATAGAAATTCTTTTCTTTTGCCCCCATGCCGCCGACATAGAGCGCAATTCCCGGGCGGGACATATCACGGTAGGACTCGAGACCTTCACCGACAGCAACGGCGCCTCCCGCATAAACCTCGAGCGGGGCGAGATTCGGATCCCGTTTCGCAAGGCCTTTTTTCAGGGCGTCACCCCAGACCGCTTCTGCCCCCTCAGCCATGTAAAAGGCCGGCAGCCATGCGTCCGCAATCTCAGCGGTCATCTCAACACTCCTGGCCCCAAGTGTCGCCAGGGCGATTGGAATCTCATCCCGATAGGGATGGTTGATGATCTTGAGGGGTTTGCCCAATCCGGTTCCTTCACCTTCCGGCAGCGGGATCTGGTACTTCGCGCCATCATGAGTGAGTTTTTCCTCGCGCTTCCAGACTTTCCGGCAGATCTCCACAATCTCGCGGATGCGGGCGACAGGGGCATCGTACGGCACACCGTGGAAACCCTCGATGACCTGTGGGCCTGATGCACCGAGACCCAGCATGCAGCGACCTTCAGATAATGCGTCCACCCCGGCGGCGGTCATCGCGAGCAGCGTGGGTGTCCGGCTGTAGATGTTGAGGATGCCGGATGCGATGGTGACCTTCTCGGTCTTGGCGGCGATATACCCCATGGCGCTCACGCCATCGAATGAGTACGCCTCGGGTATCCAGACGGTATCCAGCCCGGCTTTCTCCATTTCGATGATTTCGTTGGTCATGCCGACGTAGCCGCTGGCATAACTGACCAGTGTTGAGATTTTCATAAAGTGTCCTCAGTTTACTTATCGCGGCTAAAGCCGCTCCTACAGAGGTAGCTAGATTGCTCTGTAGGAGCGGCGTTAGCCGCGATTCTTGTTAATCGCGTAGTGTGACCGGCAGTTCCCGGATGCCGTGAATGAAGCTTGACGCCAGGCCCACAGGTTCACCCGTCACCTCGACTTTGCTGAAACGCTTCATGATTTCTTCCCAGATGACCCGGAGCTGCATTTCCGCCAGGCGGTTTCCAACACAGCGGTGGATACCGTATCCGAACGCGGTGTGCTGACGGGGATTCTTGCGATCGATGATGAACTCGTTCGCGTTCTCGATGGCATCCTCGTCCCGGTTGCCGGAGATGTACCACATACAGACCCGGTCGTTTTTCCTGATCTGTTTGCCACCGAGTTCACAGTCTTCCAGCGCGGTGCGCGCCATGTGAGCGACAGGCGACTGCCAGCGGATGATCTCCGGAACCATCTTGGGTATGAGTCCCGGGTTCTGCATGAGTTTTTCGTACTGATCCGGGTTTTCGTTGAGCGCGAGCACACCGCCGGAGATTGAGTTCCGGGTTGTGTCGTTTCCGCCCACAATCAGCAACATCACGTTGCCGAGCAGTTCCTGCGGGTCCATGTCGTTGGTCGATTCGTCATGGGCAAGCATGGAGATGAGGTCGAACTTCGGTGGCTGCTTCTTGCGCTCCTCGTAATACGCCTGGAAATAGGCGAGGCATTCGAAGAGCTTCTGGAATCCCTCGTCGGGTGTCTCGAACTCGTCGGGGTCCGCGAGATTCTGGATCGTATCGGACCAGTCGATGAGCTTCAGGCGGTCTTCCTGGGGTACATCGAAGAGTGTTGCCAGCATCTGCGCGGTGAGTTCCACGGATACGTGACGCACCCAGTTGAACTCTTCGTTTCGCGGCAGATTGTCGAGAATGGCAGCAGCCCGTTCACGTATGAGCGGCTCGAGTTCCGACAGATTCCGCGGTGTGAACATGGGGGTGACTACCTGGCGTTGCTGGTCGTGTTTCGGCGGATCCTCCTGGATGAACATGGGCAGTTGATATTCGTCCTCGCGGTCAGGCACGCCGCCGAGGCCAATCCCGCCTTTCTTGGCGAGCGAGGAGAAAACCTGGTGGTTGGAATCCACGTGCATGATGTCTTCGTACTTTGTGACAGACCAGTACGGGCCAAACATGCTTTCTTCGTGATAATGCACGGGATCTTCTTCACGCAGGCGCTTGAGATGATCCCAATGTGTGCCATGCAGGAATAACGAAGGGTGTGAAGGATCGACCTTGTCGAGGGGAATGGAGTAGGGATCGTAGTGCGGGTCGATCGCAAAAGCGGCCATGACATCTTTATTCGACATGTTCATCTCGCCGGCAAAGCGCCGCTCGATGATGGATCTGCGTTCCTCGTCGCTGCCACCCAGATACTGTGTCATCTATCACCCCCGGTTCACGCATGGTCAGTGTCAAAGGTATGATCGCACCAGAACCTGATTCTGGCAAAAGGGGTGGAGCATGGGAGAGCGGACCGGACCGCTGAAAAACCTGACAATCATCGATTGCACCATGGCACTCGCCGGGCCTTTTGGCACCTCGCTGCTGGCCGATCTCGGCGCAGACATCGTCAAAGTGGAACCGCCTAAGGGAGATGGGTCCCGTTCAGTGCCGCCCCTGCCACCGGACTACGCAAACCCGGGGGCTGAAGAACCGGCGGCAGTGGATTTCGGGGGCTACTTTGCAAGCATCAACCGCAACAAGCGCAGTATTGTGCTCGATCTCAAAAAGGACGAGCACAAAGAAGCCTTGTTGACGATGTGTGAGTCGGCAGATGCGATTGTCGAGAACATGCGTGTGGGGGTGATGGATCGTCTTGGTGTCGGCTGGGATGCGATCCACGAGCGTAATCCGAAGATCGTCTACGGGGCGATCAGGGGGTTTGGTGATCCCCGGACCGGACGCAGTCCCTATGCGGACTGGCCGGCGTACGACATTGTCGCTCAGAGTATGAGTGGTCTGGCTCACATCACGGGTCCGGAAGAAGGCACCGGGTATCCCTCGGGGGTCAGCGTTGGCGACATCTACCCCGGAACGCTCCTGGCGCTCGGCGTGGTATCTGCGGTGAATCACGCCCGCGAAACCGGCGAAGGGCAGTTCTTCGATGTGGGCATGTACGACGCCATGCTGGCTTTCAACGAGACGGTTGTAGCGAACTACGGTTACAGTCAGATTGAACTGGGTCCGCGTGGTCAGCACCATCCCAACCTGATGCCGTTTGGCATCTTTCCGGCGCGGGATGGCGCTGTTGCGATTGCAGCGCCCGGCCCTGGACACTGGCAGGCGTTGTGTGAAGCCATGGGCACGCCTGAACTCATCGACGACGAGCGGACAAAAAACACATTCATCCGCCGTCGGAATCAGGAATTTGTCGAAGACGCGATCAGCCAGTGGACTTCTGGCCTCTCAAAGGCAGAGGTCATTGACGCGATTGGCGGAAAGGTCCCGTGCGGGCCGGTCAACTCGGGAAGCGACATCTTTGCAGACCCCCATGTAGAGGCTCGCAAGATGATCACGCGGTTTGACCTTCCGGGCGACAATCCCGAGGTTGCCATTGTGGGCAGTCCGGTCAAATTTACGGCAACCCCGGCGGGTTTCTATCGGCGTCCTCCAAAGCTGGGAGAGCACACTGCAGAAATCTCGGAACAATTCGAACTGAACCTGGATTAAGAAAGGAATGAACTATGGCGGATAAGGTAGCGCTCATCACAGGCGCGGCAACGGGGATAGGAGCAGCGACAGCAGAGCGCCTGTCTGAATGTGGTGTCCGCGTCGCAGTGTGTGACATCAACGAAGAAGCAGGAGCCAAACTCGCTGAAAGCATCGGCGGGATATTTATCCCGTGTGACGTGACCGACTACGACTCTGTTCAGGCAGCGGTGTCTTCCTGTACGGATCAGTTGGGCGTTCCGGATTATGGTCATCTGAACGCGGGGATCATGACCGTGCCGACGGGAGACGACTTTCTGGCCATAGAAGATGTCAGTCTCGAACAGTACAAACGGATCATCGGGGTCAATCTGGACGGTGTCTTTTACGGGTTGAAAGCACTGCTTCCCGTCATGCGCGGCAGAGGTGGCGCTGTCACCATTACGGCGTCGGTCGCGGCATTTGGGATGTTGCCGATTGATCCCCTGTACTCAGCAACCAAACATGCCCTGGTGGGTTTTGCGCGCAGCATCGCGGGCGCGAACGAAGGCGGCAGCGTGCGGGTCAACGTGATCTGCCCCGGGGTTGTCGACACGGCGATTGTCCCCGACTCATTCAGAGATGCGGCCACGATCATGCCGCCGTCGGAACTGGCGGCAGAGGTCGTGGATCTGCTTGAAAACGGCGCGAACGGTGAGGTTCGCGCCAAGGTCACCGGTAAATCGGCTTTTGTCGTCCCGCCGGTCGATGTATTGAGTTAATGAGGAATCGCGGCTAAAGCCGCTCCTACGTGACCTCCTGGGCATCCCTGCCGGATTAACTTCCGGTATCGTACCCACGGGGCTCGCATCACCGCGGATCGCGGGTACGCGCTTCGCTGCTCGCCCGTGCGACGCATGCGTCGCACCTGTAGGAGCGGCTTTAGCCGCGATTAGAGACTATGCGGCGGCTTCCGCTATAAACACGGGGATCTTCCGTTCGGTTTTGGCCTGATACTCCGCGTAAGGTGGAAAGGCGGCGACGCCTGCATCCCAGAGTTTTGTCCGCTCCGCCTCGTCGGTCACTTCGCGCACGACCATGTCGTAGACTTCCGTTTTGTCCCGGATCTGGACATTCGGGTCGGCGCGCAGGTTATAAACCCAGACGGGGTTTTTGGGCGCGCCACCCATTGAGCCGATGAGGACGTAGCTGCCGTCCACCTCAACCCGCATGAGTGGAATCTTGCGGATGCCGCCCGTTTTGTTGCCGGTATGTGTCACGATGATGCAGGGCATGCCGGTGTCGAGAAGCGTTGTCCCTTCCGTCCCGCCGCTGCCTTCATAGAGCTCAACCTGCTCCCTGACCCAGTCGAGGGTTGGCGGTATGTACTCACCCATGTCTGTCTCCCAGATAAGTGTTTGATCGCCGATCATAGACATGAGCCTGATAACGTACCACCATCAGGACATGATTAAGTTATTCCTGTTTGTTCTCATTCTCCTGGTCGGCGGGTGCGGCACAGAGCGTGCATCACCGCAGCCCCAGGACGTCAAGCCAGCCGAGACAGAAGCCCAGCGGCTCCAGCGTCTGTGGGCGAGGAGCTGTGCTCTTTGCCACGTCGACGGGACAGGCGGTGCCCCGAAGATCGGTAACCACGCTGACTGGGGGGAGCGTCTCGCAAAGGGCAGGGAGGTGTTGATCAGAAACACCGTCGAGGGCATGAATGATATGCCACCGCTCGGGTACTGTATGGCCTGTTCTGAAGATGATTTTGGCGCAATGATCGACCTCATGACACAGGGCATACCAGCGGTAAGCGAGGTGCTCGGGGAGGTAAAGGAATGACGGTCTCACGCAGGAACTTCCTGGCGGGCAGTGCCCTGGCGGCTGCGTTTGGTCCACGACTGGCCAGCGCGCAAGCCGTTCATCCGACCACCTGGTACAACTGGTCAGGACATCTCAGTTGCCAGCCCGCCGGACGTTATTCGCCGGGCAGCAGCAGTGAGCTTGCAGAATTCCTGAGAACGACCAGCGGGCCAGTACGGCCGGTTGGTGCCGGACATTCTTTTTCTCCCCTGGTACCGACCGATGGGCACCTCATTGTTCTCGACAGGCTGACCGGATTGACCGGACATGATGCCCGGATGATGCAGGCGACATTCGGTGCCGGAACCCGTCTGGGTGACACAGGGGAACTGCTCGAAAGTGCAGGGCAGGCGATGTTCAATCTCCCTGACATCGATCGTCAGACGCTCGCGGGTGCCATCTCGACAGCAACCCATGGTACCGGCATCGGTTTCCAGTGCCTGTCGGGATACGTCGAGGCCCTGGAACTCGTCACAGCTGGCGGGGAGGTCATGGAGGTCACACGTGACGACACGGCGCTCTTCGATGCTTCGAGAGTGAGCCTGGGGGTATTGGGCGTGATCACATCGGTCACTTTCCAGAATCGGACGCCCTACAGGCTCAAGGCGCAAAACTGGGTGCAGAAGACTGAAGAGGTGCTGGAAGAGTTCGACGAACGGGCAGCCAACCATCGCCACTTCGAGATGTTCCCACTGACACATTCCGACTACGCGCTTGTACTGGCCATCGACGAAACGGACGAGGCGGTCAACAATCCACCCCCGGATCCCGAGGCGGAAGCCGCCTTCGGCCAGGCGATGGCCTACTGGGCGACGCTGCCACCAAAAGAGCGCAAACCGTTGATAGACGGGATGGCTGCAACCATCGAACCGACATCTGCGGTCGATGTGTCGCACCGGATCCTGACGAATGTACGCAACAATCGGTTCAACGAGATGGAGTACTCGGTGCCCCTGGAGGCAGGCGGTGAATGTCTGCGCGAGATACTTCGCACAATCATCGAAGCGGAGGTGGATGTGGTTTTTCCGCTGGAATACCGCTATGTGAAACGGGACGACACCTGGCTTGGCATGAGTTCCGGGGATGAAGACCATGCGGCCATCTCGATCCACCGCACCGCGGGTGCTGACTATCAGCCGTATTTCGAATTGATGGAGCCGATATTCCTGAAGTACGGCGGACGGCCGCACTGGGGCAAGGTGCATACCCTCAAAGCAGAGCAACTGCGATCCCTGTACCCCAGATTCGATGAGTTCAGTGATTTGCGAGCAACAATGGATCCGGAAAACCGGTTCCTCAATGACCACCTCAAGAGTGTTTTCCTGGGATAGATATGCAGAGACGTCGATTTCTTAAAGCGGCAGCGGGTTTGGGTGGAAGTATCCTCTGGATGCCTGGGAACCACGCACATGCGGCTCACGACTCCTACTTCTCGCGCCTGAATGCCATGCTCAAAGAGCAGGGGCCCGGGCATCCGGTCATGCTCATCGATATCGATCGCATGAATCACAATATCGACGCGATTGCGGGATCGGTAGGCAAAGAAAAGACATACAGGGCAGTGGTGAAGTCGCTTCCGTCCGTCGACCTGTTGCGACATGTGATGTCGCGCGCAAAAACCCAGGCGCTGATGGTCTTTCATCAGCCGTTTCTGAATGCTGTTGCCGACAATTTCCCCGACGCTGATGCGCTCCTGGGGAAACCCATGCCGGTGGCTGCCGCGTACACGTTTTACCGAAAACTCGGGAAAACGAGATTTAACGCCGCCGAGCAAGTCCAATGGCTTGTGGATACGGAAGAACGGATCGATCAGTACGGAAAGATGGCCCGGGAACTTGGTGTCGATCTGCGTCTCAACCTCGAAATCGATGTGGGGCTGAGACGCGGTGGCTTTGCGGATCATGAAGCGTTTGCGCGTGCGTTGGCGCAAATTGAGGGTCACGAACGTCTGTCGCTGTCGGGATTGATGGGTTACGAGCCACACCTGACCCGGTATGAAGCAAGTCTCGATCATGCTGAGGTCCAGAAGGTGCTCACCACCTATCGCGGATATGTCGAGCAGGTCAATGCTACCGGTTACGATGCAAGCCAACTCACCCTAAATGGTGCGGGTAGTAACACCATCAGGATCTATGAAAAAGACCGGCTGATGAATGATCTCTCTGCGGGCTCAGGTGTGGTTATGCCAACGGATTTTGATACTTACCACCTGAGTGCGAACAAACCTGCGGTCTTCATCGCCGCACCCATCCTCAAACGGTACGACAAAAACCCGTTTTTTCCGGAGCCGACGCCAGACATGGAACGTGTGTACTACATCTATGGCGGATACTGGAAAGCACGGATGGTCTCGCCGCCGAAGATTGCTGAACATGTTTACCAGAGCACAAATCAGAGTCCGGTCGGGACGTCCAAAGACGTCGATCTGGCTGTGGATGACTACATGTTTTTACGTCCGACTCAGAGTGAGTTTGTGATGTTGCAATTTGGTGACCTGCTGGCAGTTCAGGACGGCCGCATCGTGGACCGATGGCCTGTTTTCCATCAGACGGGATAGGCATGCGGTTGCTGGCGTTTTCTATTCTGCTGTTAGCCTCTCAACCGGGATTAACCAGCGAAAATCTGGATACACGCAAAATGGGCATGCTTGAAGCGATCCGTACAGACTTTGCAGAGACCGTCAGCTACACAGGGATCGCAGCACCAAGCGAGAAAGTGATGGATGCCATGGCGCGTGTAAAACGTGAGCTATATGTTCCTGAGGACCGCCAGGCGATGGCGTATGTCAACCGGGCGATGAGTATCGGCTACGGTCAGACAATCTCACAGCCTTTCATTGTGGCTTTGATGACGGAGCTACTGGATGTCGACCCGGGGGATACCGTTCTCGAGATCGGCACGGGTTCGGGATACCAGGCGGCGATCTTGGGTGAGCTGGCATCATCGGTCTACACGATCGAAATTGTCCCGGAGCTGGCGGCGCTTGCGACTGAACGGCTCGCGCGTCATGGCTATGACAACATACATGTGAGGGAAGGAAATGGTTGGCTGGGGTGGCCGGAGGCGGGTCCGTACGATGCAATTATTGTCACCGCTGCAGGACCCGAAATATCACCTCACCTGATTGAGCAGCTCAAACCGGGTGGCAGAATGGCGGTGCCGCTGGGTGCTTATCATGGTGCCCAGATGCTGACGCTCATCATCAAGAGTGAGGACGGCACCCTAGAAGAAAGTGACGTCCTTCCGGTGGTGTTTGTCCCCCTGACCGGAGAGCAGGGGGACTGATCGTCTGACGATACTTCAGACGGAAGCGTCGGACAGAACCTAACCCCTCAGGCGACGGCGGGCAAAAAAGAGCCCGGCCAGACCGATCAACAGGATGCCGTAAGAGGCCGGCTCGTCTACCGACATGTGAACCTCGTTCAGAGAAAACAGCTGGTAAGCACCGCTGAATTCCTCTTCCGATCCCGTCAGATACACCAGAATCCCGCCGCCTTCCCAGTCAACCGGCGTATCGCCGTCCAGCCAGACGTGACCGTGCGTGCCGAGCTCGCTCAGTATGTAGTCGCCGATACCATCCCCGATGACACCCCCGAGCCCGAAGAAGAAACTCGAGCCGGTGTATGCCAGTTCAAGAACACCGGCAAATGCACTATCGAGTGCCAGTCCAAAAAGGCTGGTGGCAAAATCGGTGGATATGGCACACAGGTCTGCAAACCCCGTACAGTCGATCGGAATGAGGGCATCTGTGTCGATGGTGAAGTTACCGTTAACCGGACCGCTGGTGCCGGTCTCTACGGTGGTGATACCGCCTCCGCCACCCCCCGAAACAGTGCCTTCACTGATGACTGAACCGACGTATGAAACGTGGATCAGGGTTGCGTGAGCCGCAAACGGCATGATTGCCAGAACGCTCAACAAGCCGATCCTTAGCATCGCTCGCATTGTGTCTCCCCTTGACATGCTTATTGACAATCCAAGTCTAGACACTATGTAAACTAATTTCACTACATTTTTGGGGTCTTTGCGCCCCCCTGTACGGTGATAATATGAAGCCTTCTGCGGGAGACATTTGATGGCAGACAACAATCCTTTTGATCTCAACCAGTGGTTTGGCCAATTCAACGTGCCGGGTCTGGACGTGTCGGACCTGGTGGAGCAGAGCCGCAAAGACTGGGAAGCTCTACAGGAAGCCAACCGGACAGCGATGGAGGGGTGGCAGAAGCTCGCCCAGCGTCAGAACGAACTCATGCAACAGGTTGTGCAGGACTGGCAGAAAGACCTGATGGATAGTGTGGGCCGTCCGCCGGGAGAAAGTGCTGAGCGTTTCCGTGAGAGTATCGAAACAGGTATGCATAACATGCGAGAGCTCGCAGAGATCATTGCGGAGTCTCAGAACGAAGCGGGTGAGATACTGCGACGCCGGGTCGAGGAGAACATCCAGCGCATGTCAGGTGGTGCTGGCGAAGATAAAGACCAGTAGACCGGATGTTGGCTAATTGGCCGTTATTTTTCGGATCCAGCCATCCCCTTTGGTGAGAACGTACAGTTCCCCATCCCCATCGGTACCCAGGCGCAGATCCACCCTTTGCTGGCCGGGAGCGTAGCTGTCTGCGTACCCCGCGGCTTCGAGGGCTGTCAGACCGGCGCCGTCGAAACGGACCCGAAGTTCTTTAACTTCCGGTTTCTGATTGCGATCTAACTCTCTGATATCGAAGTAAAAAACCCTGCCGTTGACGATGTCCGCGAACACATACTGGTGATGCAGGGCAGTGAGGGAGCCCTGGTACGCATAGCCGCTGCCGATCGCAGCGCCCTCATCGTGGTCGTAT
>JANQFF010000456.1 GCA_028277965.1 Pseudomonadales bacterium | reverse complement strand
CCTTGTAGGAGCGGCTTTAGCCGCGATTGCTGATCATGGAGATACGGTCAGCTACAGACGACGACTGGGACTGGATTCACGCCAACGCGGACGCGGTCGGCGGACCCCAGGTTGTCAGTAATGGTGTGTTACATACCCTCGCCGACTACCCGGCGCTCATTGCCGAGGTTGACGGCCATCCTTCCGGGTTTGCGGTATACCGGGTTGACGGTGACACCTGTGAACTTGTTGCCATTGCCGCGACTGAACAATGGCAGGGGGTAGGAACTGCGTTGTTGCATGGGACCGAAGAAGCCGCGCGGAATGTGGGGTGTACCCGTATCTGGCTCGCCACAACAAATGACAACATGCCCGCCATCCGTTTTTATCAGCGCCGGGGTTACTCCTTAAGCAAATTCAGGTCTGGCGCGTTCAGCGAGGTGCGGGCGTTAAAGGGGCTCGATCCGGATGAAGAGATCATCGGTATCGACGGGATACCGATACGCGATGAGCTGCAGTTGACGAAAGAACTCTCCTGAGGCAAGTGCAGACTAAGTAACACTACACATACCCCATCCTTTAAGATTGGGTAAAATCGACAAAAATCTGTTTGGATTCAATGACATGAGCGAAGCACAAGATACCGAAGACCGCTTGCCGAACGAGCTGATCATGTTCGATATGGAATCACCCCTGCCGGACGCGCAGGAGATTCCGATCGAAGAGATCAACATGATCAACCCGCGCCTCTGGGCAGAACGCAAAGCGTCTGAATACTTCAAACGTCTGCGGGCCGAAGACCCGGTGCATCTGAACGACACCGAGTTCACCGGGCGTTACTGGTCCCTGACCCGTTACCGGGACATCAAAGACGTCGATACGAGCCACAACGATTTCTCATCTGCGCACGGGATCGCTTTAGGCCTGCCCATCGACGCTCCGCTTCCGGAAGGCGCACTCGACGTCAGCATGTTCATCGCCATGGACCCGCCTGAGCACGACGAACAACGCATGACTGTCGCTCCAATTGTCGCCCCGATGAGCCTAAAAAAACTCGAGCCGGTGATCCGCCAGCGTGTGCAGGGGATCCTGGCCTCTCTGCCGGTTGGTGAAGAATTCGACTGGGTCGACAACGTATCAATCGAACTCACCACCCAGATGCTCGCAACCCTCTTCGACTTCCCATTCGAAGATCGCCGGAAGCTTACCCGCTGGTCGGACGTGACAACGGCCGGTCCGGAATCGGGGATCGTCGAAAGCGAAGAGCAACGGCGCGACGAGCTCCTGGAATGCCTCGCGTACTTCACCCGCCTGTGGGAAGAGCGCAAGAAAAACCCGGGGCAGGACCTCGTTTCCATGCTCGCCCACGGCGAAGCCACTAGAAACATGCAGCCGTTCGAGTTCCTGGGCAACCTGATGCTGCTGATCGTCGGCGGTAACGACACCACCCGCAATTCCATCAGCGGCGGTTTGCTGGCACTCAACGAGTTCCCATCGGAGTACGAGAAGGTGAAGGCAGATCCTTCACTTATCCCGAATATGGTGGCAGAGATTATCCGCTGGCAGACACCCCTGCCTTACATGCGCCGCACCGCAAACCAGGACACAGTCATCCGCGGCAAGAAAATCCGCAAGGGTGACCAGGTTCTCATGTGGTACTACTCGGGGAATCGCGACGAAGACGTCTTCGAGAATGCGGACGATCTGATCATCGACCGCCCCAACGCCCGTCAGCACCTGTCATTTGGATTCGGCATCCACCGATGTATGGGAAACCGGCTGGCTGAGATGCAGCTGCGGGTCCTGTGGGATGAAATCCTGAAAACCTTCGACCGGGTTGAGGTGGTTGGTGAACCCGAACGTACAATGTCGTCGTTCATCAACGGGTATACGAAGTTACCTGTGGTCATACACGCTAAATAAGAAATCGCGGCTGAAGCCGCTCCTACAGAGATAGCAGGCTTTAACCGCGAGTTAGAATCTGGGCGAGTCACCCCATTCGGCATCCAGAATGTCGTGCAACAGCCCAACCCGGTCCCGGCCGATGCGTTCGGCCAGTTCCGCTTCGAGTTCCAGAACACCCTGCCTGGCAATCTCGCGCATGGCACTGCCGCGTTCGGTAAATACAACCCGTTTGCGCCGCCCATGATCAGGATCTGGTTCCACCCGTACCAGGCCTTTGTCTTCCAGTTCCTTCACCGCCTGACGGACCGCCTGTTTAGACACCTGCAGCCGTTTAGCCATCTCCGACTGGTGGTGGATCCCATCGCCGATACACACCATCAACATGGACTGGGCGCGGGGGAGCGAGAGACCGGCATGTTTACGCATGTAGCTCTGCAACCCGTCATCCACCCAGTAGAACGCATGCAGGAGCGTACGTGACAACGCGTGCGCGTAGCGCTCCCGCTGTTCGGCGTCGTCGATATCGCTACCGCCGGTCATCACGCTCCAGTGATCAGCTGGCCATTTGCTTTGATTCCCTCGGCGTTGACCGGCAAATCGACGTTCGGCGATCCCGCTTTCAGCGTGGCGCAACACTCCAGCATGATGCCGTCCGGGTCAAAGAAGTAGAACGAACGCAGCCAGGTTTTGTCCGTCAGCTCCTCAGCCGTGCGTGCATCTTCCCCGGTGATCACATCGTCATGGTTGACCACCTCGGTGCAGTCCACACCTCGACTCACCAGTAGCTTCCGGTATTCGTCGATGCTCTCCGGTGAGACATTGAAAGCCACGTGATTCATGGAACTGTGCGCAGACGATATACCGCCAGGCCTGCCCACCAGTGCTGAAGCCGATGTCACTCCCGGCTGCGCGCCACCCGCGTCACGGAACCAGAAAAATGCCAGTTCGCTGCCGTTACCCATATCGAAGAAGAAATGCTGACCATAGCCGCCATCAAGGTCGAAACCTTTGTTCAGTTTCATGCCCAGCGTGTTGGTATAGAAATCCACCGTACGCTCCATGTCGGAGCAAACGAGGGCCAGATGGTGTAACCCCCGGAATTCGATCGCTGGTTCACTCATCACTATCTCCTTTTCTGTTGATCAATCGTCTTTGTTCCAGGCTGAACCCGCCCAGTCAGACCCTTCACCTTCCCCCGGAGCTGCGACCTCGCGAATGCGTTCGTCCACGTCGTCGTACTCGAGACGCAAAGCCTTGCAACAGACAGCGTGCAGGTTGTAGCCCATTGTGTGGTAGGTGAGTTCGAGGATGTCTTCATCGGAGAGATGCTCATGAAGCGCATCGAACAGCGCATCAGAGGCGCGACCGCCCTGCAGTATCAGTGCGTCAGCCCAGGCAAGCACAGCCCGTTCTTTTGCATCGTACGCATCGGACACTTCCCAGTGCGGGATGCCCGCAATTTTGTCCTCTTCCATCCCATTACGGCGCGCTGCTTTGCAGTGTTGTGAAAAGACAAACTGGCTGCCCTGGGTGTAACCGGCCCGCATGATGGCAAGCTCGCGGATCTTGGGATCGAGATTACTGATGCTCTTGTCCGCGAACATGCCGAACATGCCGAAGTGACTTGTCGCATGGTCGAATATGTAGGGAACAAGCGCAAAGACACTCCACCAGTTTCCCGGTGTTCCTGTCGCGGTGCCCGGCTCCGCAACCGGATCGCGGTTTTCAAACAGCGCGTTGTAGTACTTCAGTACATTTTCCGGCGCATCCGCTCGGCTCACTTCTTTTAATCTGGGCATGACTTTCCTCCTTTTCAGATTTGGTAAATATCATTGACTTAAATACGGCCTGTCAATAGTCTCGATTTCCAGGAGGGCACAAAACATGAGCAACGGCGTATCCCGGGAGTGGGTTTCACTTGTCTCCCCAACCTCATCCAGAAACGGCGCAGGCTTCAATCCCTGTCAGGGAATCTACTTTGCACCCCAGGGTCAAAGACCCAAAACCGCGTTCATCGCCACCCACTACAACGTCGACTTCAGCGAGCATTACCTCGGGGAGTTCATGGCTGCCCGGGGATATGGCTTCCTCGGATGGAATACGAGGTTTCGTGGTGCCGAAGCCTTTTTCATCCTCGAACACGCCCTCATCGACATCGGTGCGGGGGTCAGGTGGCTCAGAGAAGAAGCGGGTGTGGAAAACGTTGTCATCGTCGGGAATTCCGGCGGCGGTTCTCTCATGGGCGCGTACCAGTCCCAGGCGACCTCACCCAACCTCACCGCCACACGTGGCCTGAAGCTGCCCGGCGCCGTCGAAGAACTCTCCAGGTGTGATTACTACATATCGCTGAATGCCCACGCGGGCCGGCCCGAGGTCCTGACCGCCTGGATGGATCCCGCCATCACGGATGAGAACGACCCTTCTTCCGTAGATGAAGAACTCAACATGTACAATCCTGACAACGGCCCACCGTACAGCGACGAGTTTATTGCGAAGTACCGGGCAGCCCAGGAGGCACGCAACCACCGGATCACGGACTTTGCCATCTCGGAACTCGAGCGAATCGAAGCCCTCGGCATGTTCGACCGGGCGTTCAACATGTACCGCACGTGGGCGGATCTCAGGCTCATGGACGGTGACATCGATCCGTCGGATCGTCCGGTCGGCGTCTGTTACCGCGGCGATCCCAAGACGGCCAACTACGGTCCGGGCGGGATTGGGCTGACCAACACATGCCGGACCTGGCTATCCATGTGGAGCCTGAAGGAATCGCAGTGCCGCGGCGCACCGCACCTCGCCAGGATCGACGTCCCGGCACTTGTCGTTCAATCGATGGAGGACACGGGTGTGTTCCCGGGTGATGCACAGGGGATATACGACGCGCTTGGCACAGATGACAAAGATCTGCAGTTTATGGCCGGAGAACACTACCTGGTAGAACCCGCAGGTGCCCGGGACGAGGTCGCGGACAGGATCAGCGGCTGGCTGGATAAATACGGTCTTTAGGAAATCGCGGCTGAAGCCGCTCCTACAGAGGTCGCTAGGCACCCATGACGAGGTCACGGCCTTGAACCATCGCACAGAGTTTGCCGAAGGCGACGTCACGGTCGAGGTATTTCATGCCGCAGTCCGGCGCAACCACAACCCGGTCTGATGGCAGGTATTTGAGCGCCGCTTCGATACGCTCAGCCACTATCTCCGGTGTTTCGACCGCTGTATCCCTCAGATCAATCACTCCCACATGCACTGTCTTGTCCGGCAGTCCCTCCACGATCTCCATGTTGAGTCTGGGTTGCGCACACTCGATGGATATCTCATCAGTCGCACTCTCATTGAGCTCATCGAGGAATGCATAGCCTGGAGGTTTATCGGCAACATGTTTGCCATAACCAAAACACACGTGCAGCACCGTTTTCCCTGAAGCCCCTTCCAACGCACGATCGATCGCGGGAACTGCATATTCCCGGGCCGCTTCCGGGCGCGCCTGCACGTATGGCTCGTCCAGCTGCACATAGTCGACGCCCGCAGCAAAGAGATCTTTGAGCTCCTCGTTGACGGCCTCAGCGTAGGCCATCGCAAGCTCGGCATCGTCAGCATAGAAATCGTTCTGCGCCTGTTGAGTCATCGTGAAGGGGCCAGGCAAAGTGATCTTGATGGGCCTGGCCGTCTGGGATTTCAGAAACTCAATGTACGGCGCTTCAACCGGACTTTGTCTGGAGATGGGTCCGGTCACCCGTGGCACCGGCACTGCCTTGCCGGTCCGGTCGATCGCTTCGCCCGGATTGTCGAGGTCGATACCGGCAAGCGCGTTGGCAAACCGGTTTGAGTAACTCTCCCGGCGCATCTCACCATCCGTGACAATATCCACACCGGCAGCATGCTGATCCCCCAGCGCGATTCGGGTGGCGTCGTTCTGTGCTTCCTCGAGGTAATCCCCCGCCACGCGCCAAAGCTCATTCAGCACAACACGCGGTGGCAGACGTTGCCCAAGCCGTTCCTTGTCTATCAGCCAATCCGGCTGGGCGTAGCTGCCCACCAGGCTGGTCGGCAACAACGGTAAATCACTCATAACCCATTCCCCCCGAGGTTTTCAAAACTCTGTGCCAATACCCGCCGTGTCGTTTCTATGTCTTTCCTGCTGATACCATTCAGCGCCCGCTCGTTGACATCAACCACCATCGGCAGAAGTTTCTGTTTCAGCTTCTTCGCCCTGGGTGTCAGCCTGATCAACATCCTGCGACGGTCCTCTTTGTCTTCCCGTCGAGTGATGAGACCCGACTTCTCGAGGCCAGCAACCGCTTTCGCGGTCGTCGCCTCCGTTATCCCTACCCGTGAGCTGAGCAACCGCTGGGTAATACCATCCTCTTCCCACAAGACGCGCAGTAAACGCCATTGCCCCGCAGTCACCCCATGGGGGGATGTCAGCTCTTCCAGCGCTTTTGAAAACACCCGGAAGTTGATCCGGCACAGGTAACCCACACTGTGCATTGGATCGAGATAGGCTTCCTTTTTTGACTTTGCTACGGCTTTCTTTGTCACGAAGCAGGATACATCCTTACGGTTTGAGATATTTAGCTAGCTAAGTAATATTACAGGATGCACCTTTTTCTGGCAGGGCTGATCAGCCTCCTATCATCACTCGCATTTGCGGGGGAATCCGAACACTGCCCCGGGTACACCCCCGGACACAAGCAGGTGTACTGGGGCGATCTACACGTCCATTCCGGTTATTCCCTCGACGCATGGGGTTACGGCACGTCCGCCACTCCCGCTCGTGCCTACGAATTCGCCAAAGGAGCGCCTCTGACATTGCCCGGTGGTGTGCGCGTCCAGCTCGACCGGCCACTCGATTTCATGGCTGTTACGGACCACGCGGAGTGGTTCAACCTCATGTACATCTGTACGGATCCGGAATGGAGCAGCGCCCCTTACTGCAACACGATGACCGAGAAAAACACCCCCGAGACAGGGACCGAGGTGTTCGGGGAGTACGTCATACCAACGATCACAAAGGCAGCCCCGGAGCCGACAGTGCTTTGCTCTGACGATCCCGAACATTGTCTCAAGACCATGAATACACAGTGGCATCGCATCCAGGAACAGGGAGCCCAGGCAAACGACCCCTGTACGTTCACCTCTTTTATCGGCTACGAATGGTCGGCTACGCCCGACTACAGCCACAACCACCGCAATGTCATTTTTGCCAACGCCAATGTCGTTGCTGAGCCAGCCGACTACATGCGTTTTCCAACCCCCCTGGCCCTGTGGACCGAACTGGATAAACACTGCAAAGCCGAAGACGGGTGTGACGTGATCGCGATCCCACACAACACCAATATGGGGGACGGCAAGAGTTTCGACGTGGAAACTGAATCGGACGATGTGCTGGCCCTGCGCAGTCGTTACGAGCGCCTGGTTGAGATCCACCAGGAGAAAGGCAACAGCGAGTGCCTGCCCGCGTTTGGGCTCACTGACGAAGACTGCGGGTTCGAGCTCTATCTCACACGGAACTCGAGGCCCATGGTGGCGGAAGAATACAGCCGCGAGGACTGGAACCGGATGCGGGGCAGTTATGTACGAGGTTTGCTGCTGCGCGGGCTGACTGCTTACGAAACATCTAACAACAGTCTCAATCCACTACAGCTCGGCATCATCGGATCCACTGACAACCACGCAGGAGCCGGTGGTTTCGTTGAAGAAGACAAGTGGCTTGGTTCGGTTTTCGGCATAGGCAATCTCGACCGGACGATGGTCCGCCGGACATGGAACCCGGGCGGCCTCGTGGCGGTCTGGGCAGAAGAAAACACCCGCCCAAGTCTCTTTGCAGCCCTGAAACGCCGCGAAGTCTACGCAACCAGCGGACCCAGAATCCGGGCTCACCTGCAGGCATCAAGCCGGGCAATTTCATGTGGTGTTGAGGCCACCGACAATGCCGTACCGATGGGGGGCGAACTGCCCAACCGGGCAAGGAACGTTCACTTTATCGTTAAAGCACAGTACGACCGGACACCCATCGAATCCATCGAGATCATCAAGGGACACCTGGTCAACGGTGAGCCACTCGAAACCGTGACCCAGGTCTGGCACAACCCTACTGGTGGTCTCGACGTCTGCGTGGAATGGGAAGATGAGACATTCGACCGGGATTCGCCCACTTTCTGGTATGCCCGCGTCCTCGAAGCACCCTCACCACGCTGGACTGCCCACCGGTGCAAAGCTGCCGGTCGTTGTGATGAGTTTCAGGACGCAAACGTCTCGATCCGTGAACGGGCGTGGACGTCACCCATCTGGTTTCTACCAGAGTAGAAGAAATCGCTGCTAAAGCCGCTCCCACATGGAGGCAGTTAAATGTCCCATGTGGGAGCGGCTTTAGCCGCGATTTTTTATCATCCGAGTTCCTGCACCGCCCGCCACGACTCATCGATCGCACAATCAAGATAAGCCCGCGCCCCGGCGTCTGAATTGGCAATCCTGATACGCCCGAACGGCTGGCGGCCAATTTCATTCGGCGCTTCACGTTCCGCGTACTCCGGGCTGAACAGCGGATTCGGATCCCAGGCGTAACCATGAGGCCAGCGGTTCACAATAATCCCGGCGATGTCCTCGGCAGGATCGAATCCACCCGAACCCAGCATCCCGGCAAGATGCCTGCGAACCTCACGTTCATAGTCTTCAAAGGCCATGCCGAGAAGTTCATAGCGTCCAGACCGGGACTGCTCTTCGGGTGTCTCACCCGGACCTGCAACCCCGCGCAGGCTGTGCATCATGATCGGGTCGTCTGGTGAACTCGCAAACTGGTAGTCGCCCATCGAAACCGGAAACTCAACCATGAGCGTCTTGTTCCAACGGCCCGGCGAATAGGCCATCCCAACACCCACCTCTTTAATCGCGTGCCAGTTCCTGAGCAGGATGTTGGTAGAGCACATCGGTATCTTAACCAGCTTGCGAAGGGCTTCTTTCTGGTGAGCTGGCAGCTCCGGACACAGAAAGGGTATCGCCATGTTGTAGCAGGCAAGTATCACGTGTTTGCCCCTGACCCGGTGTGCACCACCGTTTCGCACGTAGGTCACTGCGCAATCCGACGCACTTGCCGGATTTCCGTTGTGGGAGACGTTTACAACAGTACTGTTAAGCCGCAACCTGACGTCGTTTGCCGAACTGTCGAGCTGTGCATAGTCGAAACTGGCAGTGACGACGTCGTTCATGTCTTCGCCGTCCGCGATGGTGGGAATGAGCCGGCGAACCAGGAGCCGTGCAACCGACGCGTTGCCGTCCGGGAAGTGATAGATATAGGGTTCCGTGGCCCAATTAATCAACCCGCGGATGACACCTTCAAAAGTTCCGAGGCTCGTATTCGCAAGCCCCGGCAATCCCAGGCCTACACCCATGATGGCCGGCACAAGGTCCATCCCGTATCCGACGTATGAATTCCCCATGTTCTGTACAAGCCGCCAGGCATCCGGCGCAGTCACGCCAAGATGTTTCTTGAAAAATTCCTCGTAAGTAATGCTGCTGAGGTATCCGGGCTCCGCGAAAATCGACTGGTCCGGCAACCGGTCACTGTCGTCACTCAAAACCGCTCTCAACTGCGCTTTCGCCTCACTCGACAGCGGCATCTCATCCACAGCATCGAGCGCAGATGTCGCAGACTCCGCAAGCGGCATAAAGCCAGAGGCTTCGAAAAACTTCGAACCCAGGGTGACGTCGCGGCCGAATGTATCCCGGTCAAAGTAGATCACTCCTTCCAGGCCATGCCGACGGTAGAAGTCCTGATCGTAAGCTGCACCGAGTTCGTCTACGTCAACTGACAGTTCTCTGAGCAGTCGTTTTGAGACGTCGCTGTATGCACCCGGTGCCTCCAGCGACTGGCTGCCTCCATATCCAAGAATGGTCCGATCTCCCCAGGCGAATTCATTACGTTTGGCATGGCCACCGAAATCGTCATGATTGTCCAGGATGAGAACCCGGGCATCTGGATGACTCTGGCGGTAGAAAAACGCGGCGGACAGTCCACTCACACCCGCACCAACGACAACCAGGTCGTATACCGTCGTGTCAACGTCAGCGATCTCACCCCAATCGGTACGACCTTCCCAGGCCATCTCATGCGCAACTTCGAAGGAACCGTCGTGACTGCCTCTGAGGCCTGCAGAACCCGGAGGAAAATCCGACGGCCTTCCTGTCATACCGATTGCAGATTTAGCCTCAGAAGCCACACCCGTTAGCCCACCTAAAACGAGAGCACCCCCGGCTGCATATCGCAAAGAACCCTCGAGGAAATCCCGCCGGGAGATATCCCGGTTCATTCCCAGACGTTTGTCTTCTTCGTTCACTTAGCGAACCCCCGTTTCTGATTATCTGGTTTTCACCCAGAAAGAATCGCGGCTAAAGCCGCTCCCACACGGAGGTAGCTGAATACCACATGTGGGAGCGGCTTTAGCCGCGATTCTCCATTCAACACCCGATCACCCCTTCAGCATACAGATCCTCAATCTCTGCGGCAGACAAACCCAATATCGTCTTCAAGTGCTGATCCGTATCGGCACCCAGGCAAGGCGCGGGCCCGTCCACGCCATTCGGTCGATTGTTCAACCGCCACGGTATGCCGGTATGCGCCCGCACTCCTACCTCCGGGTGTTGGAGACGCTCGATGAAACCGCGTTTGTTTAAATGCGGATCGTTGACCACGTCCGCCGTGGAAAAGGTCGGCATGGCTGTAACTCCAATCGCCTGAAGCATCTGCGTCAGTTGCCAGCGATCTTTATCCCGAGTCCAGCCGGAGATGGCTGCCTCCAGGTCGTCCTCACTGGCTTTACGCTGAACAAGGGTATTGAACCGGGTATCCGAAACGCCGATCAGGTCAGCCAGCCTCTGCCACGCCTCATCATCCACACATGCAATCGAGATCCAGGCGTCCTCACCTTCACAGGCAAACACCCCATGAGGCGACATATGAGCGCTCCGGTTGCCAAGACGCTCCGACCCTCTGCCGTTGAGCGTATAGTCCATCCAGGCTTCGATGTTGAGCACTCCTGTCGCCTCCCACAAAGATACATCCAGATGATCGCCCTCACCCGTTTCTTCGCGCCGGATCAGCGCTGCAGCCACCGCGTACGCGGCGGTGATGCCGGAGGTCGGATCCGGCATGGACAGCCCAATTTCGTCCGCGGCACCGCCGATATAACCAGTCCCGGCGGAGAGACCCGTCAACGGCGGTATCGCGGGGCCATAACCCATGTATTCCGCGTACGGACCCTGCTGCCCATATCCGGATATGCTCGCGAGAATGATGCGTGGATTGATTTGTTTGAGAACCTCATAACCTAAACCCATCCGGTCCATCACCCTGGTTGCGAAGTTCTGCACAACTACATCAGCTTCCCGAACGAGGGCTTTGACAAGGTCGACGCCAGCATCGCAGCCAAGGTTGATGGCGACGCTCGACTTACCCTGGTTCCACTGATTGAACATTCCCGACTGATTCACACCTTCTTCCACGCCCACCGGAAAAACAGGCAGACGACGATACAGATCCGGACGCAGTTCCGACTCGAGACGTATCACTTCTGCACCGAGGTGTGCCAGGTTCAGAGAGCAGAACGGACCTGCCCAGGCCCAGGTCATATCCAGGACGCGGACACCTGCCAGCGGTTTTTCGCTGACCACGCCAGCCGCTCTGTTTTCCCTTCGCGGATAATCGTCGTTGTCGTGTTCGCCCGGACGTGGTGCTGGCTTACGCACGGGAGCGCGTCCTTTCGTCCCAAGGACGCTCGAACCGAACACCGTTATTTCCCCGAGCTCTTCCTGCGGCACCGTTTCAAAGAAATGCCGAGCGAGGAGATGATCGTTAACGGCGATCTCGGGCAGGTCCATGACAGGCGCGACACAAATCCGGTGTTTCTGGGCGGCGTGGTACAGATCATGCGCGTTCCATTCGCTGACAAACTCCTGAACGAACATGTGAACAAGGTCCTGGTTCTCCTTCCGGGCCAGCTGATCGACAAACGTATCCAGGCTGGCCCACTCAGGGTTACCCATGAAATCAACCAGCCGTTCCCATTGATCCTGTTCGATACAGACAATGAAGACCGGCCCGTCTTTGGCCTGGAATATGCGCCACGGTATCAGCCCGCGTTCGTGGTAACGTGCCGCAACCTCCTCTTTATAGCTGTAGGCAGGTATACCAACTTCCAGCACGGACGCGACGTATTCCTGCATGGAAAAATCGATGAACTCACCCAGGCCACAACTCGACGCATGCCGCCACACGGCAAGTGCCGTTGTGGCGCCTGCAATACCCGACATGAGCAAACACTGCTCACCCGTGACCTTGAGCGGTGGCAGATCCGGATCGGTGTGTGTTGCGGGACTTAAGTTTGCCCAACCGCCAGCATTAGCAAGCGTGAGCTCCGTTGCGGTGTAGTCCGCATAAGGTCCCGTGACACCAAACGGCGTCAGACAAAGCGTCACCAGGTTTGGGTGTGTCGTATGCAGCGACTCCGCATCGAGCCCGAGGTCCTGAGCCATCTTGCGGTTGATCCCGTGAACCAGGATGTCCGCCCAGTCGAGGAGTTCTGATAAACGGTCACTTCGCGTCAACGGCGCTTGTACAGAACGTTTGTTGAGATTCAGAGCAATGAAATAGCCACTCTTCAAAGGATCGGGGACGTCACCGGGAAACGGACCCCAACGGCGCTGAGAGTCACCTTCAGGCGGCTCGAGTTTCACCACATCAGCACCCACATCTCCGAGCAGTTTGGCCGCATAAGCAGGTGCTGTGCCTGAACTTATCTCGAGTACACGCAATTCAGACAAGGGGGGTAACCCCGTCACGCTTTCTCCCAATCTCTCCCCGCGAGATTCAGGATCATATCAGCTAAGCAGACCGTTCAGGGTCTGGGGATCTCGAACACCTCACGCACCACGCTGTAGTCGAAATATCCCAGCCGCGACACCTGGCCCAGGGCTACCGAATCGATACGTCCATCGACGATCAGCCCCTCATCCAGGTTGATCCCAACAACCGCCCCGATCACCACATGGCTGCGGCGCCCCCCGTCCGTCGCGGGCAGGGGGACAATCTCCAGAACCTCACATTCCAGGATCGCCCGGGCCTCCGCAACGTGGGCCGGTTTGATACCAAGACCCGGCGCGCCTGTCAGACCCGCCAGGGTGTACTCATCCACATCCGGCGCCACATCCGCGGATGTGGCGTTCATTTTCAAAGCGAGTGCTTCGGAAACGATGCTGACCGAAAACTCCGGCACTGCCCGAACATTGGCCAATGTATCCTTCTCGTTGCCCCCCGGCGCTTTTTCGTTGGGCGCAAAAACCACAATGGGTGGATCCGCCGATACTGCATTGAAGTACGAATATGGCGCGAGGTTCTGTACCCCGTCAGCGTCACACGTGCCGATCCAGCCGATCGGGCGGGGTGCCACCAGCGCGTTGAACGGATTGTGTGTCAGCGGTTCGGGCCTGGGATCAACCCGCGGATCGTAGTAGATCAACCTGCGGATGCCCGGTTGGTCGCGAACCCTTCTTCGGTCCCCAGGATCTTGGCCGGTTCCGAAAGGTCTTCCTGCCAGAGCAGCGACTCCATGTAGATATTGAGCGGCTGGTCCTGAATGGTGAGCTCGTAAACAGGTTCGCCGTCGTCGGAAGCGTGATTGTGTACCGCCCACCCGGGGGCGGACACCATGAGATCTCCCGCCTTCCATTCGTAGCGTTTGCCCTCCACACGGCTATAGCCGGAGCCACGGAAGTAGTAGTTGATCGCTGACGAAACATGTCTGTGCGGCTTGTCCACAATCCCCGGTGGTCTGATGGTGATCGTTGAGAAAAAGTTGGGCGTTGTGCCGTTAAACCGATCCGTTAACGGATTGAAAAGCAGGTACAACCGGCGTCCCTGGTACTTCTCCCCAAGGGCCGCGAGTTTATCGAGGTTCTCTTTTACTTTCGCCCACGGCCAATGCAGACAATTGGAAGGCACCGGTTGCGGGTTGATCAGGGTTTCGTACGGCATCAACGCCGCGCCGTCATCACCAATCGTGAATGTGTCCAGCCGCATCCCCTCTGGCCCCGGCGCAGCGTGATCGACAGATGCGGTCGAATCGTCACTGGGGTCTTCCTCCACCATGTGTACCCTCATCATCTCGAGGAGCGCCGCATTGCTGTAGGTGAGCCTCACCTGAAGATCCTGTGTGTCGTTCACGTGTCGATACACGGCGTAAGACGGATGATTCCAGGCGTCGTACCGGCTGTAGTTCACGGCACGATCACCAACATAAGTGGTGCCGCCGCCGCGAATACAGAAGTTCACCTGCGTGGAGTTGTGCCGTATGGGAACGGTCTCCTCCCCGGGTTTAAGCACTTCCAGCGCCACCTGAACACCGGGCGTCAGCCCTCTTCCCGGATCAGGCGCACTCGGGTGAACAAACTGAACGCGGCGTCGCCCATTGGCCGGGCGGCTGAGATCTGCCAGACGTTCCACCTCCGCGTCTATCATTTCACGGGTGATAGTCACCGGGGGCCAGTCTTTTGCAGGCTTGAGCTTACCGGGCGCAGTTTCTGCGAGGGGTTTTCCTGTTGTGTCCACGAGCAATGGTTGTGGATCGGTCATGAGAAACACCGATTCGAATTGAATTGCTTTCATATCAAAGTATTATTCCCGGTGCAACGATGACTACTTCTACCACCCCCTTACCCCACCTCAATTGGCCCCAGGGCGACGTCACCACCATCCCGTACGCGCTGTACACGGATCCGGACATCTTCGATTTGGAAATGGCGCGCATCTTTCAGGGTCGAGGCTGGTCTTACGTCGGCCTTGAAGTGGAGGTGCGCGAACCGGGGGACTACCTCGTCACAAACATTGGCAATCGATCCGTTGTCATCGCCCGCAACCAGGAAGGCAATCTGACGGGATTTGCCAATCGTTGTGCACATCGCGGGGTGAAAATCTGTCGCCAACGCAGGGGCAACACGCGCATGTTCGTCTGCCCCTATCACCAGTGGTCGTACAATGCTGACGGTGAACTGCGCGGTGTGCCTTTCATCAAAGGAGTGAAACAGCAGGGAGGTATGCCCGACGACTTCGAGCGCGCGGACTACAACCTGCCGAAGCTGGAGATAGAGACCCGGAACGGCGTCATTTTTGCTTCGTTCGACACTTCCACACCACCGCTCGAAGAATACCTGGGAGTGACCAACACAACCTGGTTTGACCGGGTCTTCGACGGGCGCGAACTGAAAGTTCTGGGCTACTCCCGCCAGCTGATCCCGGGCAACTGGAAACTGATGTTCGAAAACATCAAAGACCCCTATCACGCTTCACTCCTGCACGTTTTCCTGGTGACGTTTGGTCTGTTTCGCGCGGATCAGAAGTCCCAGGTGCTGATGGACGACACAGGAGCACACGGCTTGCTGATCTCTCAGCGCGGAGAACAGAAGGCTGACGAATCCACACGCGATATCACTAATCTGAAAGAGAACTTCGAGCTGGCGGACCCGCGCCTGCTCGATCCTGTCAAAGAATATGACGGTGACGCGACGGTTGTGATGCAGACCGTCTGGCCCAATCTCATCGTGCAGCAGCAATCCAACACCCTGGCCCTGCGCCAGATACAGCCACGCGGCCCCGGATCATTCGAACTCGCCTGGACATTTTTTGCCTACGCCGACGACGATGAGGAGATGGTTACACGGCGTTTGCGCCAGGCAAACCTGATGAGCTCAGCAGGCCTTGTCTCCACCGACGATAGCGAGGTCATTAAGCTGGCCCAGGACGGCATCTCCGCGTTCCAGGATGAAAGCGGCACGCTCCTGATGGGAGGCAAGGGCACGGACAACGAACAGCACATGGTGACGGAAGCGGCGATCCGGGCTTTCTACAAACACTATCGCGCTGTGATGGAGATCTGATGCTCGGATCGGATCTTCAGCGGGAAGTGGAAGAGCTGTACAACACTTACGCACGGGTTCTCGACGACGGTCCTCTCGAAGCGTGGCCGGACCTCTTCACCGATCCATGCACGTATCAGATCGTGCCGCGTGAAAACTTCGAAGCGGACCTGCCGCTCGCGATCATGCGCTGCGAGTCGAAAGGCATGCTCATGGACCGTGTTCACTCTGTGCAGGAAACGATCGTTTACGAACCGCGGTACCTGCGACACCACATCACCAACATTTCCGGGACTGAAGTTGACGGCGACTTAACCGTTCAGGCGAATTACAGCGTGATTGAGGTGTTGCCGGAAGAGCTGCCGCGAATACTTTCGGTTGGTCGGTATCTCGACAAAGTTGTGCGGGCGGGTGGCCAGCTCTTATTCAAGGAAAAGCGGGTGGTCTACGACTCGGAGCTCGTGCCTAACTCAATCGTCTTCCCGCTATGAATCGCGGCTGAAGCCGCTCCTACAGAGTCAGATGGTTTGCTCTGCAGGAGCGGCTTCAGCCACGATCTGCCTGTGCCTCCAACTGCTGCCGAATCGCTCCCAGGCTCCGCCACAAAATCAAACCCCCAATCGGGCACAGAATTGCCGCTGACAACGCTATCGACTTCCCAATCGCCTCGTCGTAACCAAAGACATAGTCCGTGGTTGCGGCCACAACAGTGGGCCCAAGCCCGAGGCCAATGAAGTTGGCAAAAAGCTGATACACCGCCGTGACCTGGCCGCGCATCCGGTTCGGGGTCATCAGGGCAAGCGTCCCGCCTGACAGTCCGCCCTGAAATGCTGAGAAGAAGATCGCGAGGCCTATGAAGAGAATCCCGAGAATGTCGTTCTCGATGAACCCAAGCGCCACGGAGCACGGCAAGATACAGACAATGCTCAGGAGGATAGTCCGGACGTACGCATCGATCGTACCGCGCTTCATCCAGGCGTCTCCAACAGTGCCCGCGAGGAGCAGCCCCGAGGTACCGGCAACGATCATCACGATGCCGAACACCCAACCCGCGTCGGGTCGGCTGTAGTCAAACGTGCGGATGAGATAACTCGGCCCCCAGAGGTTGAGGGCATAGACCAGCATGATGAATATCGAGATTCCGATGATGTGGCCACCGTAAGCCTGCTTTCGCTCCCAGAGGTAGGCAATCACTTCGCTTATCGGGATGGAATTGCGATCATCCGCGGAGACCCCGGTGCGCTCCGGTTCCCGCACGGTTCCAAGCAGCAGAAACGCAACCAATACACCGGGCAATCCAACAATAAAAAACGTCAGCTGCCAGCCGTGCACCTCGCCGAGGAGAGGAATCACAATCTGATCCATGTTCTCGACGTAGGCAACCACCGCCCCACCCAGCATGTAGGCAAATCCGGAGCCCAGGGTCACACCGACCATGTACACCGACAGGGCTCGCGCAAGCACCGTTTTGGGAAAGTAATCGGCGATCATGGAATAAGCGCCCGGTGCCAGCGTCGCCTCGCCAACCCCCACACCAACACGCGCGAGGAACAGTCCCCAGTAACCTTTGGCCACCCCACAAAGGGCTGTCATGACGCTCCAGACTGCAATGCCTGCTGCGATCAGGTTACGGCGGTTACTCGCATCCGCTATTCGCGCCAGCGGCAGCCCCATCAGAGCGTAGAACAAAGAAAAGGCAAAACCCGCCAGCAGGCTGAACTGTGTGTCGGAAATATCGAAGGTTGCACGGATGGGCCCCACGAGGAGGCCCATGATCATGCGATCGAGAAATGAAAACGCCTGGGCTAAGAGCAGAACGCCTACGACGTACCAGGCATACCCCAGGCTGTTCGCCGATCGCGGTCGTGTATCAGACTTCAACCGCTACAGCCGGCTCCACCGTGACATCGCGCTCATCCAGTTCCCGGGTCCACGCGGCAAACTCGAGCAGAATGCCATCCGGATCTTTGAAGTAGACCGAACGGACAAACGTCGATTCCGTGATTTCAGGACTCGCCTGGGTTTCGGAGTCGTCGTGGTTGACGACATCGGTGCATTCAACTCCCGCAGCCCGCAGCCGTTCGACATACTCGTCTATTTTGTCTTCAGGCACATCGAAAGCGACATGATTCATCGAGGCGTGGGCAGAGGTGATATCCCCTTCTCCCACCAGCCCGGGCGCATGGCTGATGCCTGGCTGACTTTCTTTCGCCGTCGGGAAATAGAAGAAGGCAAGAGAGTCCCCTTTACCGATATCGAAAAAGAAGTGCTGGCCCATACCGCCGGGCAGTTCAATCGTCTTTGTGAGCGGCATCCCCAGGACGCCCGTGTAGAAGTCCACTGTCTTCTTCATGTCTTTGCACACAAGAGCCAGATGGTTGATTCCCCGAATGTCGAATTTTTCGTTGGCTGGCATGATTTCCTCCCGGTCAGAGAGGTCAATATCATTGACTTAACAGCAGATTGTCAAGTCAGTATTTGCCTCGCCTCATCATTCTTAAGATGGCTTCCAGATCGTCGTCCGGTGTGCCAATCGCCACCACGTTCGAGCGGCGTGCCTGACATCGAGTACAAACGTGAACAACCTGGAACCCCTTCCTTGTGCGTCGGATCGCAACAGGTTCCATAGGTGCACGACACCTGCTCGCGCGATCACCCGGACGCACGTCATCGACATGCAGCGACCACAGACACCGCGGACAGTGATTGCGATAGCTGCCATTTGTCAGGGGTGTTACAGCGGCGCCACAACGCACACAAGTGAACCCCGTGTTTTCATCTTTTCTCGCCAAGTCCCGTCTCCATCCATTTCACGCAATGGAAGGAAACGGGTTCGGTTTGCTCTTACCGTGTTGTCACGGTCTCAGGCTTACCCGGGGAGCGGTCTATTCACCGCGCTCCTTTAGGGGGCGCGATTACTTTCGATTCCAGCTTCATCGCAGCTTCTTGCATCTTGCGAATCCGGACCACGACCGGTTTTGTTCTGTACCGGCCACTGTAACGCGGGCGTTTAGTGTGGAGCCCACGTTCCACCGATCGACGTCCACCCGGGTTCACTGTCTCCTCAGAGGAGGCGTCCACCCCGTGTTAAAGGACCTGGCGAATGTTCTTGTATACCTGTTCGATAAACATCTCCTGAAAATCAAAAAAAGCCCGGGGCGAATGCCCCGGGCAATGGACCTGGAAGGACCCAGATCCGAGGCTGCCGTTTACCATAGACAGCCAGGGGGAGTCTGTTGACCGGGTTCTCATAGGCTTCAGAGAAACCAGCCACTCACCTGCATGAGGCGTGCGTAGTCCCGGAAGCGGCAGGGCTCGGGATCGACTTCAACCAGTTCGAGCATCCCACCTGAATGCGGAATCACCCTGAGCTTGTAATCGACGCCTTCCCGGCGCCGCCGCAGCGATCGTGCACGTCTCAACTCATCGTTTTCGATCTCATAGGGATTCATGGTTACGCTCCTTTTCCATTTTCATTCCCAATCCAACCCAACCTCAGTCGACCTCTACACACTGCGCCGGGATCCCCGGCAGTGCTCTGACCGCAAGGATCAGCGGCACGATCAGCGTGACGAAGATGACCAGGGTCACCACCACCAACAGGATCAATGTGGTATCCATGCCCCAGAGGTCGAAGGCATATCCCACGAAGGGCCCTGTCAGAACAAACGCGCCTCTGAAGCCGAAGCTCGCAAGCGAATTTGCCGTTGCCCGGAATTCACTCGGGATCCGCTTGTTGAGCGCATCACGCAGAATCACGAGGCCAAATCCACGCGCCAGGAAGAACGTTGTGCTTGCGATCAACCCGCCAACAATTCCAAACGCCTGCATCCCGATGTAACCGAGCGCCGGGCTGAGCCCGATGAAGAGCAGTGCTACTTCAGGACCAACCGCATCTTCGAAACGGTGTGCCCAGCGGCCTGCCACTGCTGCGATTAACGTCAGCGCACCCCAGAGCCAGCCGAAATGCGCAAGCCCAATGCCCTGGATCTCCCAGAGCTTCTGCACCAGCCACACGGCGTAGAACGTCGTGAGGCTCCAGACAGCGAGCGCCAGGACAACCAGGCGCAACACCCGTGAATGGCTCACGAGATACTTCAGGATCCGCGCCATGTTTGCGGTGTGGCTTTCCTGCGCGAGCTTTTCTCCAGGGGGCTCAACAAGGCGGACCACCAGCAGCACCGGTAACCAGCCGATCAGCACCTGCAGGTAAACAAGTTCCTCGAAGGTCGCGAAAAGCAGGACCAACGTACAGGCGACCCCCGCGAGCGCTTCGGAAAACGTCCGAGCGCCGTAGAGTTTCCCAACAACCTGTCGCTGGTCTTCCTCATCCCGTCCAAGGGCGAGCTCCGTGTCGTACAGCAGCGCGAGGTCCGCCCCCGAAATCAAAGAGTGACTCAGCGCCAGAAAGAACTCGAAGATCGCAAGCGTCCAGAAACCGTCCGCGACAAGCAGAAACGACTGGCCGATCCCTGCAAGGATCGCCCCGACAATCAGCGTGTTCTTACGGCCAAGCAGATCCGCCAGGTACCCCGAAGGCACCTCCGTCAGGAGTACCACAAGACCGAACAACGCCTGGAGGCTGAAGACCTCCTGCATTGAGAGCCCTTTGCTCTGAAAGAACGGCACCGCCACAGGCAGGATCACCAGGAAAACCTGGAAGAAGCCAACCAGCAGCGTGCGGTGCACGTTGCGACTCAGTCTTTCCTGATAAGTCATGCCATTCTCCTTGTCGTGTCTGAATCCTTCAGACGCTTTTTTTTGATCCCAGGAACGAAAAACCCCGAAGGCTTTTGGCTCTTCGGGGTCGTGTTTCGTTTTGCTTTTTGCTTAAACGATTAACCGTCAGAGCCTCCCCGGTCATGCGCAAACTTATCCATATCGATGGAAAGTGAGAGCACGGCTGAGGTAACCGGCACACACAGGCCACCACGCAGGGCATTGCCTTGCGCGTATCCGGGGCTGGTGATGTGCCAGAGAGAATTCATTTGTAGTGATATACCTGTTTCAAGTTGTTTCACGAGGGCGCGCATAGTGCGCCTCGTTAGGGTTCAAGTCAACAACTGAGCATGAAAAAATGTGAAGTTTGACTTAAAGGCCTCTAATAACCTCATTCAGCTTCTGAAACTCAGACGCTTGAAGCGCGACTCCGCATAAGAGAATGCTCGCGCTACCTTTATCGATGTCGGAGAGAGCTCACCGTTCTCGTATTGGCGCTGTAATTCGCTCAGCGCTTCGTAATTCCTGATGTATTCTCCGGGAGGCGGCGTGACCTTTTCAGACGTGACCCAGGTCGGCTCGATTTCAGGGAGGCCCAGGAAGCGAAACATCTCCTGCGCCACACCGGGAATGTCACCGCTCAGCTTTTCGTATTCCAGCTCCAGGACCGAATGTGTCTCTTTCAGTTGATCAAACACCGCGTTCAGCCGGTGGACCCACCGCATGAAAACGATCAGATCCGCCCGTCCAATCTTTACCGAATGAATCTTGCGGCCGTCGAACCCCTTGTTCCACGAATGCATGACGCCCGTTTTGGCCCCGTGGATGCTGCTGCCCATCAGGGCCACCAGGTCCGTTCTTTTGGTCACTATCACTTTGACGTCCGGCAGGTACTCTCGCAGTACGTCGACGATCCATCCGGCCGCGACCGGCGAGTTACAGGCAATCTTGGCACCGTGGACGTTGGTGTTCTCGTCAGAGTTGATGAGGGTCAGCGCATCGAAAAGAGCCGGATACTCTTTGGCTTCTTCGCGGGCGGCTTTCCCGTGACAAAAAATGTTGAACCCATGCTGGAAAAACGGCGAAGGCTTCAACTCGCCAACGAATGAACATGCATTGGGGTGGCGCGAAATAATCTGATTGGTCACGGACGTCCCCGAGCGGGAATACCCCATGACCAGGTAACGTGTTTTCTCCGTAGTCTCGATAGTCATCCTTTGCCACCTTACTGATTATTGCCCGTCCCTCGGCGCATGCTCCATTTCTGCACGCCTGCCCGAGCGACGCCTTCGATGGATCGGCTGACTTCAGCCCGCACAGACCCATTCCCGCGGATTTTCTCATAAGTGTGAGGGAAAAAACGTGAAGTTGAACGGATAGTTCGCTCAATCACTCGTGATCGAGCACGATCGTCTCCATCGAGCGTACAATCCCCCTCGGGATTGGGAGCTAATTTGTTCGTTCTATACAGACCTGGTAAAGACGTGTGGGCATTCGGCGTGGAACCTGCGAGGGTCAAGTACCGCCTGCGCCTTGCAAGGTATCCGGCCATGGTCGAAGCGGTGCAGCAATGGATACAAACCCGCGAAGACGCGGGCCGAAAGTTTCAGCTGCTGGATATCGGTGCCGGTTTTGGGCGTACCTTCCTGTACCTGCAGGCAGAAGGACTGGACCAGCGTTTCGATTTTGTCGGCTTAGACCTCGAGCCCGGGCGCCACGACGATGTGTACGCCAACAACCCGTGGGATATCCGACAGGGTGATGCCGAAGCGGGTCTGGACTTCGCTGACGACAGCCTCGACGTGGTTGTCTGCGAGCAACTCCTCGAACACCTCAACCACCCCGAACGGGTAATGAGGGAAGTGAGGCGCGTCCTGCGCCCGGATGGCCTATTCGTCTGCGGTGTACCCATTTTTCCCGAACCCGTTGCCCGATTGCGGCGACGCCACGTGGAACGTCACGGTCTCGGTGGCTCGGAGCATATCCAGACGTATTCATTGAAATCGATCCGTCGCGACCTTGCGGACGCATTTGAAGAAGAATCTGCTTACGGCTTTCGCATCGTCTCAGGTGGACTATTGCGTCGCCTGGAGAACTACGCGTGGTGGTATCGCTTCAACCGGAGGCTTGGGCGCCTGCTGCCGGGATTGTGCATCGAGGTCCAGCTTCTATTGAAGCCTCGGCCTCAATAGCCGGGATATCTCCAGTTTAGTAGTCAAATCGGAGATTTAGCCCAATTGTGCGCGGTCTATAGCGTGACGCGTATCCACGAGCCAGCGCCGTTCCAGCCGGGTTGATCCGGTTGTCGTCATCGCCGAGGTTTTCAGCGAAGAGATAAATCCCCCACGTGTTGTTTTCGGCACCTACGCGAAGATTGAAGCGCGTGCTGCTATCGCCGTCTACAGATGTCAGGGAGTCGTCCGTGGTGCTGCGGTCCCCTACCGCTTCAACACTCGCCCGCGCCACCGCTCGCCACCCGTTATCGAAGGGATGCATGTAGTCCACCGCAGCGGTCACTGTATATTCGGGCACAAACTGGAGCTGGTCCCCGTCATCAAATATGACCCGCCCAAAAGTATCTGTCACCGTGTCGGAGTAAGTTGTGTCGTTGATATTTCCGCTGACGGTAAACGTCAGGTTATCGGTTGCACGCCAGCTTGTGACAACCTCCAGTCCCATGCCTTCTGCGTCCCCCGCGTTAACAAATGCAAATACAACGGGGTTCAGCAGAACCTGCGCCTGCAAGTCACTCCAGTCGATGTAGTACGCCACGGCGTCGAACGTCACTTTGCCATCTGCAAGCACGAGCTTTGTGCCAATTTCGTAGTTCCAGGCATCTTCGGAGTCGACGCCATCATCTATACCAATTCCAATAAATCCAGCAGCGGCCAGCGCGATCGAGGGCTGTGTCAATCCACTGCGGAATCCCTTTGAGATTGTCCCGTACAAGAGACGTCCTTCATCGAAATTCCATGCCAGGTTGAAGCGCGGACTCCAGTCGATGTACTTGTTTTCGATCTCGGGCTGCGCGACAAGAAACTGGGTGTCGTTCCGCGTAACCTCGTCGTTGTAGTAGCGCAGTCCAAACGTCGCATCGAGTGTATCGGTTAGTGCGTAGGTGACTTCGCCATAAACCGCGTAAGACTCCGAGTCGTTGTCCTGGGTCGACTGATTGACGAAAAAACCGGGAAGATTGAAGAAGAAATCGATAAACGTCTCGTTGTCGATATAAATCAACCCCACGTTCCAGAACAGGTCGCCGTCGTCGTCGGATGTCAGCCGAAACTCCTGGCTCGTGATTTCGATATCGGTGGTGCTGAAACCCGGCGCAAAGTCCACAAAGTCAGTCCCTGACTCGTAGTCGAGAACTGAAGTCGAGCTCGTCAGGGTCGCCCAGTCCAGATCAACCGTTACCTTGGCACTGAAGAGGTTACTTTCCACATCGAGTGTCTGGTGAGGGTTAAGCAGGTTGTTGGTTGAGAATGTATCGTCAGCGAGGTTCCCGGCATCAGCCTTGGAATCCGTATTCCACCACCCAAGGACCACATCAGCGCGATCTGTGACCGTCCAGAGGAGTTTTGCCCGGGCCGTGGTCACGTCAAATTCATTCAGATCGTCTTCGTTTACACCCGTTAGCGGTTTCACCGAATCGATCCATCCATCGTAGGCTTCATCTGTCGCCGCCAGGCGCAAGCTCAGTGTGTCATCGATCAGCGGTATGTTGACTGCCGCTTTCAACCCCTGGTTGTTGCCCCCGTCATCCGTGTCTGAATAGGACAGGTCAACCTTGGCCTGGAATTCATTGTGAACAGGGTCATTCGTCAGCGTTCGAATTGTGCCGCCAAGAGAACTCGCACCATATAGCGTCCCCTGTGGTCCACGCAGGACCTCCACACGCTCGAGATCCCAGGCCCTGAGATCGGGTGTGAGGGTCACCGTCAGTGCAGTGAACGGAACTTCATCGATGTAGAAGCCGATGGGCGAGTTGCCAAAGATGGACGCCAGACCACGGATGTAGATCCTCTGCTGACCATCGACACTACGGTCAAAAGAAACACCCGGGGCAAACTGCAGAAACTCCTCCAACCCGTCCGCACCAATCCGTTCAAGCTCATCTCCCGTAAACGCGGAAACGGCAAGTGGTGTTTCCAGCAGCTTGGTTTCCCGCTTAAGCGCCGTGACGATAATTTCCTCGATGGGTTCGTCGTCAGCACTTGAGTCAGCTGTTTGGCCGAAAGCCAGGTGTCCGGTGAACAGCAACGCCAGCGTGGCGCATACCGATAAGACGTGAATACCCCGATCCCGCATGGTTCTCTCCTCGGGCCTGTTTGCCTTAAACGTAATGTGGGGAATGCGGTCAGAACTCGCCATGGGAAAGCACGCCAAGTCAGGAAGCAAAACAAGACGTATGACCTGATCCGTTTTGTGGCGGGATTTACACACTCACGTGGCGAATTTGTCGGGTACGCTGATGGGACTTGCGCGGTTAAGCTCTCGTGGCGGTTGAAAGAGGCAGCAGCGTGCAGATAAACACACCCCAGGGAACCATATCCGGTGTCGAGTTGGATGGCGTCGTATCGTTCCGAGGCATCCCTTACGCTAAACCACCCATCGGCGATCTAAGGTGGCGCGCGCCCGTACCCCATGGGGCCTGGGAGGGAACACGCGATGGATCCATTTACCCCAACCGGGCTTTCCAGCCTCCCCTCCCGGAAAGCCTGGGTGTTGGAGAGATACCTGGCGAACTGAGCGAAGATTGCCTGTACCTGAATGTCCACACGCCTTCACCTGACAGCAGGAACCGTCCTGTGCTCGTGTGGATACATGGGGGCGGGTACCTCCAGGGGTCTGCCAACGACTTCGATCCTCTGCGATTCGCAAAAGCTTATGATGTTGTCGTAGTCGCCATGAACTACCGTATCGGGATGCTCGGATTTCTCGACCTGAGCCGGTTTGGCGAAGAATACGCGGGCAGTGCGAGCATAGGATTTCAGGATCAGATGGAAGCGCTGCGTTGGGTCCAGGCCAACATTGCGAGCTATGGCGGGAACCCTGGGAAGGTCACCATTTGCGGGGGGAGCGCGGGTGGCGGGAGTGTGCTTGCACTCATGGGCGCACCGGCTGCGAAAGGCCTGTTTCACCAGTCTATTGCAATCAGCCCTGCCGAGGTCAGCCACGCGCCACCCGACGTTGTGACCCCCTTCGCCAGCTTCCTGAAGATGAGCGAAGAGGCGTTTCTGGCACATCTTCTGTCCCTGACCGGTGAAGAGATTTTCAAAATGCAGACGGATGCCGGTATCGGCGGACTTGCCTGTGTCGACGGCAAGATAGTCGTCAAGCCGGCTGCGGAGGCGATTGCTGCCTCCGTCAATCCCGTACCGATGATTGCCGGTTCCACCAGCAACGAGGGCCCCATGCTGACCCAGGTCATCGGCGACAACGAAGATGGACTGCGCCTGTTCGAAATGGGTCTGTCGCCCATGACCAGTGGCGGAAAACCGGAGCGGTATACGGCCTTGCTCGATCAGATGTCAGTTGAACTGAATGCGGTACAACGCCTGGATCGGGCGATCTACGACTTTTTCAGGGCATCAGCGCTGCGTTCTGTCGATGCGCTTGCCCGAATCGGTCATTCCGCCTGGCTCTACCTCTGGGACGTTCCAACGGAGCATCCCTGGGGACCCACCCACGGCTCCGACGTGGTCTTTGCGTTCAACGGGCTGGACCCTGAGGTGGGAGACGGCGAAATGCGCGCGTTTTATCGCAACAACACCACGAATCGGACAATCGCAGCCAAGTGGTCAGCAACACTGGCAGAATTCATCCGTACCGGCAGCCCGGAGGTTCCTGGTTTGCCAGACTGGCCTGCCTACAACCCTGATACCCGGGCAACCCTGGTGCTCGGCGCAGAACCCCGTGTCGAGCACCGCCTGGATGACGACAACGTCCTCGGCGCCTACGGCCTCGACGGCGGTACGAACAGCGACTGAGGAACTATCTTCCAGCACTCGCCGAGGGCTTTAAGGGCAACAAAAGGCGTCTCACCTTTCGCAGGCTCTCGACCATACACCCTTGGTAACAGAGTGAGAGGTACGGGCGCGAGCGCTGTCCCCACTACAAATTGCCGTCGATTTACTGTCATTCCTCGCTCCTCTCATCTTTATCACTGACTTTCCCGCTAGCTTCCGCTGAGTCCGCCAGCACGTATTTACCTGACCGCCAGAAGTGCCACGCCGACCACGGCAGCACCAGCAGGAATACTACAAGTGCCGCCTGCAGCGAGCGATCACCAAAGTAGCCAGCCAGGAGATCTGAAGCCATACCCGTCGCCAGGGGCCCAAGCCCCATACCGAGAATGTTGGCGATGAACAGCACAATGGCAATACCCAGCGCGCGTTCGTTGTCGGCCAGCACAGCGTGCGTGAGCGTCAGCGCAGGTGACGTGGTCATAGCGAAGAAAAAGAGCGCCAGGGGCAGCATCGCCAGGAAAAACTCAAACGTCGGCGCCAGGTAGTGCAGCACGTAGAACGGAAAGCTGATCAGCACTGATAGCCCACAAAACCGGCTGAGATACCGTATATCCCGTCTTACCAGCCGGTTTCCGACATATCCGCTCACTAATACCGCCAGCGCACCTGTGATCGCCTGAATGATGGAGATCTGCTGTGAAACGCTGGCGAGCGAAACCCCCTCATAGGTCCTGAGTACAAACGCGATGGCCCATACAAAAACGCCGTACATCAGAAAACTCGCGAGCGTGCTCCCCGCAACCACGTGCACAAAGGCACGACGTTTCCAGATACCCATGGCGGTGCCGGCAAACTGGTTCGCGAGCTCGGAAAGCGGAGGGAAAGCGGGTTTCCCGCGGGGCTCCACCAGAAGGAACCTGGCTATGAACGCAACGCCAATGCCGCTCAGGCCAAAGACGATCAAAGCTGTGCGCCAGCCATTTGCTTCCGCGAGGTAGCCTCCAACCATGCCCGCAAGAAGACCTCCTGCCACGGGTCCCAGACCGAAGATGGCAAGCGCCCCGGTCCGCTCCGTTTCGTCGTAGTAGTCAGCAATCAGTGACTGGGACGGAGGCGTGGCACCCGCCTCTCCGACACCCACCCCGACCCGGGCCAGAAACAACTGCACAAAATTGGCTGCCATCCCGCACAACGCTGTCATCGCACTCCACGTCGCCAGCGCCACCACGACTATGGTCCGCCGATTCCACCGGTCAGCGAGTCTTGCCAGGGGCAGTCCAAGTGTCGCGTACAGAATCGCAAACGCTGGGCCGGTCAGCAGGCCCATGACCGTGTCGCTCGCCCCAAACTCCTGTTTGATCGGCTCGAGAACGACCGAAAAGAGCCACCGGTCTGCATAGTTCAGCATCGCCGTCATGAAGATGACTGCCATAGCCAGTCGTCGGGCTGTACGCCCGATCGTTTCAGCCTGTTCCTGTCCGACAACCGCCTGCAGGTTGTTCATAGCGCCCTGATACAAAAAACGCCTCCATCATCATCGCTCCTGAGCCTTCTACCCAGAGCATTCGCAGACAGGTCCCCCAGCAATTTGTGACGCGAGTTGCGGCAGGCGCGTTCAGGGTGGAGAATCGGGCCATGGGGAAAAAAGTCACAGGCCAGCAAGAAGCCGGGCACTGCGACGAGCCCGGCCGCCTGGGCGCGTACTACATACGCGGGTGCCTGCAGGGTGCCGTTCAGAAGGGCTTCGATCCCCATACCATCCTGAAAGCTGCCGACATCGACCCAGCCGTCTATGACGACCCCGAGGCTAGTATCGATGGGGTACAGATGCAGCGACTGTATGTTGCCGCTGCTGAGATCATGAACGACACCTATCTCGGCTTTATGGACAACGGCAACAAGCAACGTGCCGGTTATCTCGTCGGTGTTGCCGCTGTGAACTGCGGAACTTTCGGCGAAGCGCTCAAGCAGATATGTGTCTTTGTCGATGCGTTCAGGACTGACGTCGACCTGAAACAGCAGCTACTGGACGATGACGTCGAACTCCTGATGCGGGTCAGAGGGCTCGTGGAAGGGTTCGAACCGCACATCCTGTACTGGCTCGAAACCTACTGGTTCTACAAATTTCTCTGCTGGCTGGTTGGTCAGCGCATTCCACTCAAGAGAATCCGGTTCCAATCCACCGAGCCCGACGAGCCTGTGGATTACACCCTGCTGTTCGATTGCCCCATCGAATTCGACGAGGACTCCGGAGCACTCTGCTTCGACCGCGATGTTCTGAAACTGCCGGTTATCAGGACCGAGGCGGAGTTGCGCGGTGGAGATTTCGTTGACCAATACGCGGATTGGTTTGAGATACCGGGCAGCGAACAATCCCTCGCACGCAAGATAGAACAGCTGTTGGTCGACTTGTACGAGGAAGGTTCACATACGCCAACGCTACAGGTCCTCGCGGATATGCTCTACGCGAGTCCCCGGACAATCTCGCGGCGATTGCACAAGGAAAACACAACCTTCCAGGACCTGAAGGACAAGGTCAGGCGCCGGATGGCAGACCAGCTGCTGCGGGGTTCAGAACTGCCAGTATCGAGCATCGCTGAGAGAGTAGGTTTCTGGGAACCCGCAGACTTCACCCGCGCCTACGTTCGATGGACCGGCATTACCCCATCCGAATATCGCGCCCAGCACAATCGCTGAATCACGTCCCGTTTTGCCTGGAGGGATGTCGTTTTTCGCTCGCCTTAACCTACAGCCATTGCTCTACGCTGGGACCATGAGGCTTTAGCGGTGTGCAATGAGCAATTCTTACCCGGACGCTTTCCTGTTGTATGCAGAAAACGTACGACCGAACCTGGACGAGGCGATCAAGAGCCTTGAGTGTTACCGTTCATGTGCGATCGGCACGGGACGCGCTACCCCGGATGTTGCAACGTACTGCTTTCGGATTGATGAACGTCTGACGGACGTATACCGGAGCACCTGGCCGCTTTCTTTCAGCACGGAATCCATTGAGTTGTATCTCACACCTGACTCTTTTCGCGACCATGGCAAAACCGAGGAACTTGTAGAAGGTCTGACACGCCTCTGGACAAGCGTTGGGCGTGAGCACATACGCATATTCTGGATCGGACCAAGGCCCGAGAGTGATATCGTGCATGCTGTTTTTCATGCGGACCCACGAGCAAGGCCACTGGCAACCCTGCGGTTAAAAACCTTTGATCAGGATGTCGCGGAGACTGCTCGCCAGGAAGAGTTGGCACTGGTCTCCCTCGGGTTGAACGTGGACCCGGATCGCGCAGCGGATTGTGTGGATATGATCGACACGATCGCTGATACGCTGACGACCGTAACATTTGTTTCGTTCTTTCACCCGGACCGGAGAGACGAGTTACGTCTGTTCATGACGTTGCCGGTTGAGGACGGCGCAACCCTGGCTGAATCATTGGCGCCTCTACGAGAGCACGCGCGGGACAGCCTGGCAGGTCACGTTCAGGCACATCACTCCGCCACCGGGTTGGAGACCGTCAAACAGGCCCTGGATTCCGCGGGTTTACCGTTTACTGTCAGCCCCGATCGCTACGAGGGATACATCGTTCACCAGAAATTCTGCGCGGCGGACTGAGATGCTGGAAGATCGCAGCCCCGAGTTTCAGGCGTTCATGGTAGGCGTACATGAGCGGGCCGATTGGCTTGCGGCCCAGTCCCGGAGCGTGGAAGGGATACGCCAGGTGATGGATGACTTCATCGGTGTTCTGCCACTTCCGGATGGTGTGACCGTCGAACCAGTCGATTGTGATGGCGTATCCGCTGAGTGGGTCGACGCGCCAATCTCAATCTCAGCCCGTGTGGTCCTCTATATCCACGGCGGGTGTTTCATCTCAGGTTCGCCGGGCGTCGTTCGCGAGTGCTGCGCCCGCCTGGCAATCGCTGCTGAAAGCCGGGTCCTGAGCATTGACTATCGCCTGGCCCCCGAGCACCCCTTCCCGGCTGCGCTGGACGACGCAACCACCTGCTACAGGTGGTTGCTGGACTCGGGCTATCAGCCAGACAACATCGTCATCGTCGGGGAATCCGCTGGCGGTGGCCTGACATTTTCGACGCTGCTCAAATGCCGGGAGCTCAGCCTGCCGATGCCCGCGGGAGGTGTACCCATCTCCCCGTGGGTGGATATGGAGGTGCAATTCGGAGACTCATTGTCTCGTAATGAGGGCATCGACATGGCGCCTGTCGAACCCTTGCGTATTGGTGCAGCGGCATATGCGGTTGACGAGGATCGCTGCCACCCACTGCTCTCTCCGCTGTATGCCGATCTGTCCGGGCTGCCGCCTTTACTCATCCAGGTTGGCACGAGCGAAGTGTTGCTGGACGAAGGTGTGGAAATTGCGAAGCGCGCTCACGCGGCGGGCTGCGATGTGACGCTTGAGGAGTGGGAAGACATGATTCATGTCTGGCACTGGTACGCTGTTGCCTATCCGGAGGCCCAGCAGGCAATCGATGCCATGGGACGCTGGATCATTGAACACACTCAAGCGGAGAGCCACTGATGCCAGTCCCCGCCAGTCACGTGGGAAGGGAGTATCAGCCTTACGAGCAGACCGTCGATGCTCGCTGGATGATGGCCTATGCCGCTGGTCTCGACGATTTACGCGACGATTATCTGGATACAGAGGCCGGTATTGTCGCCCATCCCATGTTTCCCGTAGCGGTCGAGTGGGAACCGATTCTCCACCAGCGCTTTGAACCCGATTTTCCCGGTGAACTCACAATCGAAGAAAGGGGGTACGGCGTACACTCAGCTCACGATCTGCATATTCACCGGCCCATACGTCCTGCCGACAAGCTGACGACACAGATGAGTATCGTTGGTGTTTACGCACGAAAGCCCGGGGCATTTCTGATAAGCAAACTCACAACGGTGGATGATGCGGGCGACCCCGTCTGCACCACCTGGATGCAGAACCTGTTTCGGGGTGTTGCTCTCAGCGGCGAGGAGACCTGGTCGGAAACGCTGCCTGCTCCACCAGACTTCAAGAACGCCGACGCTATAGATGACCGACACGAGATCCCAGTCTCCGCCAACCAGGCCCACGTCTATACTGAATGTGCACGTATCCACGCGCCCATCCATACGGATGTCGCGGTCGCCAACGCAGTGGGATTGCCGGGGTTGATCCTGCACGGCACCTGTACCCTCGCGCTCGCCGTGTCCAAAGTGGTAAACGAATACAACGTCAACCCGTCGCGCGTGCTGCGGATCGGTTGCCGCTTCTCCGGTATGGTCCCGATGCCATCGACCCTGACGCTTGCAGTTCGGCAGTCTCACCCTGAGGGTGTATCTTTTGAAGTTGACACCGAACAAGGTCACGCAGCGCTGTCGCAGGCGTATGTGTGCTGGTCTGGCGAGTGATATGAGCTATCAGACAATTGATGTGGTAACGGACAACGGTCTCTGTGTGGTGACGCAGAACCGGCCTGAAGCTCTGAACGCACGCAACAGCCAGATGTATGCTGAAATCATTGCAGCTTTTCAAACAGCCGGCGACGACGACAGCGTCTCAGCCCTGCTCCTCACATCGAGCGGCACCACGTTCAGCGCGGGTATGGATTTCAAAAACGAGTATCAACACGCCTACACACCCCTTCCGGACGATTCAGACCGTGTACGCGCCATCAAATCGGAATTCAGCTCAGACGACATCATGGGTGCTGTCATCGGTCTCGCTCGACGTTTTGTCGGTGCTTTCATCGAGTTCGACAAACCACTCATCGGCGCGGTGAACGGTCCGGCCATTGGTGAGGGGTTTACGTCCCTCCTTCACTGCGACCTCGTCTACGCAAGCAACAATGCCTACTTCTGGGCACCATTTGCCCGGGCCGGTGCTGCTCCCGAGTTTGCTGCAACAAGACTTGCACCACGGCGTCTGGGATCGAGCCTGGCAAACGCAATGATCTACTTCGCTCGCAAGGTATCAGCCGAAGAGGCGAAAGACGCAGGATTTGTGCTTGAGACGTTCGATTCAGACGATCTGCTTCAGCGCGTGCAGGCTGATATTCAGGAAGGTCTTGCGCTCGCCGGTCCGCCGGAATTACGAGCACAAACACTCAGGAGCTTCCGGGGTCTCGTGTACTCAGACGAAGAGAAAGCGGACCTTCTGCGCCAGGCGGATCGCGAGTTTGCCCTCGTGCGCCGGCGGGCGGAGAGCGGGGAAGCAAATCTGGTCAGGGAGTATTACGCGGGACAGCTTCCGCGTTAAATCCAGCCGATCACCCAGTCTGGCACCCCGCCCGTCCATGCGGCGCGCTCCCGATCCAGTGGCGCTTTTTCGATTTCAAACGCGACCCCCAGGCACATCGTCTCGCGCTCATTACCATAAGCCGGCCATTCACCAACGGTTGAACAACTCGGGTCCCCGGTACGGGCGAACGCCACCCAGGCGTCCTGCATGCCTTCCGCGAGACGGTCCGCCTCCGGTCCACTCCCACAAAACGCCGGACTCATCTCATGCGTACCCCAGGTAAAACCGATATCGAGGCCGTGACAGGCACCGAATAACCCCTCGAGCAGAGGGGAGCGCCAGGTAAAGAGGTAACTGAAGGCAGGTTGTCCACGATCTCTGAGCGTTTCGGTCAGCAGCACCGAGGGTATGCGGAAGACGCGATCCGTCTCGATGGCGTTAAGAAGATCGAGAGCCGTTGTCCCTTCTCCCCGGTCCGCCCGTGCAGCGCGGTACACTTCCACGACTGCATCCGGTTGCCAGCTTGCGGAGTTTTTCAATTCCGCTAGCAGGCCGGTATCGTCCAGGGTCATGAGATCCGGGCGCAAAGCGCTCATGAGCCTGTTCTCTTCGAGTGTGGCGCCAGCGATGACCGGTATACCATCGGCATATCCATCCGCTACAGCGTCAAGTGGGTGCCGTGGCATCACTTCGCCGTCTATAACTGGCCGCATCGGTGCCCCACCCATCTCCGGGTCGGCACCCTCGCCGGGTTTCGGTTGCATAGCAAAGACGGTCTGAATCATATCTGCCTCGGAAAGCGCGTAGAGACCCTCCGTATCGTCAGCAGACAATCCGTGCACCTCGAGGAACCGTTCTGCCACTCTTACCGCTTTGTGGAGCGGCTGGACCTGATGGGACGCACCGCTCTGCGCAATCACCTTGTGGAACAGACCTTTAGCCCCAGGTAGCGACAGAAGTGTCCCGCAACTCATGCCACCCGCACTTTCACCGAAGATGGTGACGTTGTCCGGATCACCGCCAAATTGACCAATATTGTCCCGCACCCACTCAAGCGCCGCGACCTGGTCGAGCAGCCCCTCGTTACCCGTGGCAGGAATTCGACCACCCGTGATTTCGTTCAGATTGAGAAATCCCAGGGCACCGAGTCGGTAGTTAATCGTCACCACAACAACGTCACCACGCTGGGCAAACGTCCGACCGTCGTAAAACGCGGCTGAACCGGAGCCTGAATGAAATCCGCCACCCGGTATCCAGACCATTACAGGGCGCCTGCCAGCGTCCAGAGCAGGGGTGTACACATTCAGGAACAGGCAGTCTTCGCTCTGAGGTTCACCCGATCCACCGATTGTGCCTAACGCCGCCCAGACCTCGTTGTCGGGGTCCGCTTCGAAGAAAAGCTGGGGCGGGATACAACCGAAATCTTTTGCATTGCGAATCCCGTCCCATGGCTCCATCGGTTGAGGCGGATGCCAGCGGAGGGGACCTACAGGAGGCGCAGCGTAGGGAACACCTTTAAAACTGAGGTATCCGTCTTCCTCGTTGCCTTCCAGTTTACCTGCGGCTGTTTCAACTAAAGCTGCCATGGATGTCAACACCACCCTGTCTGGTAAGCCGGAATGTACCCCTGACACACACCGAGAGACATGGCGTCATCTGACGTCCAGGCTGGCAATTTGGGCCACGTTGCGTGAGCCTATCTCAATCCGCCTTGAGCGAGGCAATCGATCGATCGCTGTTGGCCGCTATCGTTTCCTGGTCCCACAGATTGGCGAATTTCATCGACCGGGGGCAGTGAAAATACGCTTCATCAACATGCAGCAGAATCCCCTGAACGAGAATGGTGTTTTCGTCTTCGAAGAACGTCGAAACCTCAATGCCGCGATCGACCATGTCTTCTTTTTCGAGCACCTCGACGCGTCCGTTCACACGCGCGGTCACTTCCATCCCGGGAATCATGAATACAAACCCTGCCCGGGGATTGGACTCGAAATTCTCGAAACTCTGAAACAGGCGGTTGCCGCCGAAGTCGGGGATCAGCAACGTACGCTCATCAATCACACGAACAAATCCCGGCTGTCCGCCACGGGGTGAAGCGTCACAATTGCCATCCGCATCACTGGTCGCCATCACTGCAAACGGCGCATTTTCGATAAAAGCCCTGACGTAGGGTTCGAGGTGACTGACCACCTTTTTGGCGGCTAACGGGTGCGCCCCACCCATCTCATCCCGCATCTCAGCGATTCTGCTCATCATGTTTTCCTCATTTCAGATTCATTCAAGGTTTTATTGCAAATGAGAATCATTTGCAATAACGTAAGTACTTCACAGAAGGAACCGTCATTGCAAAAACCACGTCTGATACCCACAACCAGAGAACAGTGTGAGGCACCCACGATCCGGTTGGAAGCGCTGTCCAACGGAAATGAACTATTCATCTGGAGCGCACGGCACTGGGCACTGGCTGCACGAACACGCCAGTGCATTCATCGCATCCTGTATCCCCGCTACGCTGGCATCAATTCGATCCCGGCCATGCACCTCGTGGATGAGTGCATGTGCATTCTTGCCGGACTCTGTCCGCGCCCTGTGGACATACGTTCACCAACAGACGCTGTGCTGAGCGAAGATGAGCACACCGTCGTCCGGGTTTTACAGGCATTACATCATCAGCAGGAGATCAAAGCGGACAGGGTCCTGATGCGGATCATGCCTCGCCCCCTGAATGCCACTTTCCAGCGGGTTGCCCGCGAATACGTCACCACCCTCAGGCACGCGAGACTCGAATTCAGCTCGATACGTGCTCTCAATCTCATAGGAGGTACCTCATGAACGCCAGACGACCAAATCTCGTTGACCGGATCCTGAAGATTGCCGCCTGGTGCATCTGCCTGGGTCTCTTTATGACCGCCTACGCATTAAGCTGGGTGCTTCTTCCGTAGCGCGGATTTCGCATGACTCCTCCAGCAGCAAACCAAACTGCGGAAGACAACTGATGTTTGTACCCAGCCACTACCTCATACGGGTTGAAGACCTTCACCAGGCGGTTGCCGACTACGAAGAGGCAGGCTTCACTATCGTCTGGGGCGGTGATCCCCAATCGGCCCACAACGCGCTCATCTATTTTGAATCAGGGGGCTTTCTCGAACTCTTCAATCCCGGTTCGAGCGGCGTAGTAGACGCTATTCAGAGATTTGTCGGACGTGTGGGTGTCGCGTTCGGGAATCAGCTCATGATCCGTCTCATGCGCTGGTCCAACACAAGAGGACTGTGCGATTTTGCCATCGAAACAGCCCAGCCGCTGCTGGAGGGCGCTGAAGCAGCAATCGCACGCGGGGCGCGGCTCACCAAAATCCGCGACTTTGCCCGCACCCAACACGATGGTGTGACCACCCACTGGCAAATCTGCAGAGCCGATTCAGCGGACCTGCCATTCATGATGGGACCTTACGATCCCCCACCCCAGGTGGGTCCGGACGAGTGGTCACACGCCAACGGCGCTCGGCATCTGAAAGGGATGCACATCGAAACAGAAGATCCCGCCCAATATGCAAGGGAACTCACACAACTGTTGGGTGAGGTGGACGTTGCACAGGAAAACGGAGTTCATCTCGTCCGCTCAGGTGACTTCACGTTCACGATTAAACCCGGGGCGGCTCACCGGTATGCGGCGATCAGAATCGATCAGGTGCCGGATCCGAGCGCTCAGTTACACGGGCTGGAGCTCATTTTTGAACGCTAGGGAGTTGGGAATCATCGCGGCTAAAGCCGCTCCTACAGAAAGAGCTTCCTGTCTCTGTAGGAGCGGCTTCAGCCGCGATTTGAAGCTAACGGGGTATCCGCACTCCACTGGCCACCAGTTCGTAAACAACTCCTGGTCGCAGAGCGTCTCCATCCGCATCCATGTCTTCGCTGAAATGCTGAACCTGGGCGGGCGAAACCTCACGTTGCTCGAGTTGCCCGGCCAACGTCACCGTTTTACCACCCGTGTCTGTAGGGACAAAAAAACCATAGTCAAGAAACGAAACACGTACTGCATGCGGACCGTCAACGGCGATGAAGAAACACCCCTTCTTCTGGCAGACCTTGCTGACTTTCGTCTCAACAACGAGGTCGCGTCCGATGTATTCCGAGGGATCCGCCAGTATGCCAGCCAGGCTGAGCGTCGTTTCAGGCGCCACAAAAGACTGCCCAAAGGTCTCGGTGAGGTCATCGACAACAGTTGGTTCGGACAACCTGAGCACATCGGCGGCAGCAACCATCGCGATGCTCGTTAATAAGCTGGCAAACAGTGTTCTGGTCAGCACTCAGGTTCTCCAGGATTCAAGAGGCTCCATTCTAACCCATTGCCCTGACGGCCACGCTGATGTCTGAAGCCATCTTGAAAAACAACTCGCAACCGCACCATCGAAAGCTGATTGCGGTTCTCGTGCCCGGACTGATTGCCTTTTCCATGGTCCAGACGGTCCTTTTTGCCCTGGCCGGTCCCGTGTTTCGCGACATCGGTCTCTCGGAGTCCCAACTCGGCATCGTTGTTTCTGCCGCTGCAGTCGTGTTTATGCTCGCATCGGGCGCCTGGGGGCGCATCTCCGATCGCTGGGGCAGGCGTCCGACCATTGTTTTTGGTCTCGTGACCTACGGGATCATCACCATCGCGTTCGCCGGGGTCATGCACGCGGGTCTTCAGGGCGCATTGGCGGCTGGCGCCGTTTTTATCGGGCTTCTGATTCTGCGTCTGCTTTATGCCGGGCTCGGTGCAGGTATACAGCCCGCATCGGTGGCGTTGATGGCGGATGTCTCGAGCACCGAAGACCGCTCTTCCGCGGTTGCCGTGATCGGCGCTGCGTTTGGTATCGGCATGGTTCTCGGACCCGCCTCAGCAGCTGCCCTGGTTGGTTTTGGCGTCCTCACCCCACTATACGTTATTGCCATATTGGGGCTCCTGGGCGCGCTGCTTGCCGCGATCGGCTTGCCCAGGACAACCCAACCTGTCACGGCAGCCGCAGCCGATCAGGGTGGCGTAGCGCTGCGGGTGTTTGTGCTTCTC
>JANQFF010000443.1 GCA_028277965.1 Pseudomonadales bacterium | reverse complement strand
GATTTCGAGTTCAGGTTTCGTATTGATCGTCGACTGCGATGTGAGTGCAAGATTGCGATTCTGTAAATGAGCACTGACAGCTGAAGCATCCGGGTGGATGTGGATTCGGCCGTTAAAGGTCACAGTTGCTTCGTGCCCCACCAGGTTGTGGTACCTCTGACGGCTCTGAGAAGCAGGCGCCCTGTGTTGCAACGTAACCTGTTGGTCGAGGTGTGTGCCCGCCTGAACGAAAGAAGCACCCGTCACGCTGACATCGGAACCAGGGCCATCACAGTTGATCTGGATGTCCTGACGATGCAACTCACCGCCCGAGCTGTGAATGCTGAGATCGTAACCCGCATCCCGAGCAACGGTGCAGTGCAGGTAATGCCAATGCGGCCCCGCGCCTGCATCCGGAAACAGGTTGCGGCAATGTTTTACGTGACTGTCAGTCGAAAGCTCAATCCAGATGAGCCGGGTTTCCAACTGGGTGAACGCTGTGGATTCCAGGAGTTCGATTTCCACACCCGGACCGACCCGGATCAGCATCGGACAGTTCCCGGAGGTTCGCACCGCCAGAGGCGATCCAGGAGACGCGGTTATATCGACGACATCGAGTTCGGCGGTGAAGCAAAGGCGGGCATACGCTTCGGGAGATTCAGTGAGTTCCGGTCTGAAGCCTGAGTTCTCCAGGCTCTGGCGTCGGACCTCGACACCGGGAGGCAGATCCTGCCACTGCTCTCCGGAGACATCAGCGGCCGGGTAGTGAACCTGCCCCAGGAGCGGACGGACATCGGTGTACTTCCAGCGTTCCCGGTGCGTCTGGCTGTTGAGTGCGGCAACGATCTGCGCTGACAGCTCCTCAGCGGACAGTCCCGTCCAGACAGGCGCGTCAAGTTTCACGGGCAACGTCAGTTCAGCCACGCATACCCCTTTTTCTCGAGCTCGAGCGCCAGGTCTTTGTCTCCGGACTGCACGATTCGACCGTCAGCAAGAACATGGACGTGATCAGGAACGATGTGGTTGAGTAACCGTTGATAGTGAGTAACAAGCACGACAGCGTTATTGGCATCACGGAACCTGTTGACGCCTTCTGCAACAACCTGCAACGCATCGATGTCGAGACCAGAATCTGTTTCATCGAGGAGTGCCAGCCGTGGTTGCAGCATCAGCAGTTGGAGGATTTCGTTCCGTTTCTTCTCACCGCCGCTGAATCCTTCGTTTACGCCACGCTTCAGGAATTCGGGGTTGAGATCGAGAGACGCGGCGATTGTGCGAGCCTCTTTGAGTATCGTTGCTGCGTTCGGCTGTTCCCCGCCTGAACTTCGTGCCTGCGATTCAAGTGCAGCTTTCAGAAACTCCATGTTGCTGACACCCGGTATTTCTACCGGATACTGGAAAGCGAGGAACACACCGGCAGCAGCCCGTTCATGAGGCTCGAGGTCCAGAAGGTCCGCTCCGTCGAATGACACCGTTCCGGCAGTTGCCTCATATCCAGGCCGTCCCGCAATGACATTGGCGAGTGTGGACTTCCCGGAACCATTCGGACCCATAATCGCGTGGACCTCACCGGGGTTGACCTCCAGAGAAAGTCCTTTGAGGATTTCCTGACTATCCACTCGCGCATGCAGGTTCTGAACGCTCAGGAGACTCATCCCACTGCTCCTTCGAGACTGACCTCGAGCAGTTTTCCGGCTTCTACAGCAAACTCCATGGGCAACTCACGGAACACGTCCTTGCAGAATCCGTTGACGATCATGCTGACGGCCTTCTCCGGGTCGATGCCCCGTTGCTGGCAGGCAAAAAGCTGATCGTCGCTCACCTTCGACGTTGTGGCCTCGTGCTCGACGATCGCATTTGGCTGCTTGCTCTCGATGTAAGGGAAGGTATGAGCACCGCACGTATCTCCGATCAACAGAGAGTCACACTGAGTGAAATTCCGCGCACCCGTGGCATTAGGGGACACCCGCACCAGGCCCCGGTAACTGTTCTGGCTTTTGCCAGTACTGATACCCTTCGAAACGATAGTGCTGCGCGAGCCACGTCCGAGGTGAATCATCTTGGTACCAGTGTCTGCCTGCTGGTAATTATTGGTCAATGCGACGGAGTAGAACTCACCAACCGTGTCATCACCTCTCAACACAACGCTCGGATACTTCCAGGTGATCGCAGACCCGGTTTCCACCTGTGTCCAGGAGATCTTTGCGCGATCGCCGCGGCACATCCCTCGCTTCGTTACGAAGTTGTAGATCCCACCGCGCCCGTGCTCATCACCCGGGTACCAGTTTTGTACGGTGGAGTACTTGATGTCGGCATCTTCCAGTGCCACGAGTTCAACAACCGCTGCGTGTAGCTGGTTCTCGTCACGCATTGGTGCTGTACACCCTTCGAGGTAACTGACCTGGCTGCGTTCATCAGCGACGATGAGGGTACGTTCGAATTGCCCTGTGTTGAGTTCGTTGATGCGGAAGTAGGTCGAAAGCTCCATCGGGCAACGCACCCCTTGGGGATGTATACAAACGATCCGTCGCTGAATACGGCACTATTCAGAGCCGCATAGAAATTGTCACGCTGGGGAACGACGCTACCGAGATACGTCTGC
>JANQFF010000425.1 GCA_028277965.1 Pseudomonadales bacterium | reverse complement strand
TGTAGGAGCGGCTTCAGCCGCGATTCTTAAGCTTCCAATCCACCCCATATGGCTTCTGCGGTTTCCACCACCAACTCCAGCTTGCGACGCTGATCGTCCACGGTGATCTTGTTGCCCTCTTCCGTGGATGCAAAACCGCACTGAGGCGCGATACCCAGCTGATCGATATCCGCATACTTTGAGGCTTCCTCGAACTTCCTCCTGAGATCGTCAATCGATTCGAGCCCAGCCGTTTTGGTTGTAATGAACCCGGGCAACACGCGCTTCCTGCCTTTTGGCAGTAGACGCAATGGCTCGAGACCCCCTGCTCGTTCAGTGTCGTATTCCATGAAGTAGATATCGACACCCGTCTGGTTGAAGACCGCGTCAGCCGCGGGGTCATATGCGCCCTCAGCCGCCCAGGTCGACTGGAAATTACCCCGGCACAGATGCATGGCAATGACCATGTCGTCCGGTCGATCCTCAATTGCATCGTGCATCGTCTGTGCGTACTTGCCGATCAGCCAGTCGGGGTCTATCCCCTGCGCCGCCTTTTCAGCCCGGTGTTTCGGATCGCAGAGATACGCAAAGAAGATGTCGTCCATCTGCAGGTAACGGCAACCCGCATCGTAAAATGCCTGAACGGCTTTTCTGTATGTCCTGGCGAGGTCGGCAAAAAGCACATCCGGATCCGCGTACGCTTCAACCGCAATGTCGTCCGGATCGGTTCTGAAGTGACAGGCGCTGGGACCGGGTATCGAGATTTTGGGCTGGACGCTCGTCACCGATGCCAGGTACCTGAAGTGATCGAGCATCGGATGATCGTCGGGAAAGTCGAGCTCACCCGTTATTGTGGGAAATATGGGCGGCAGGTCGATACCGTGAAAAGCTACACCCTTTGTTCGCTGGACCAGCTCCATCCCTGTCAATGCACCCATAAAGTCGTAGTGCCAGAACGCTCGCCGCATCTCCCCGTCGGTCACAGCTTGCAGGCCGACACTCTCCTGCATGGCAACCACGTCCCTGACGGCTTCATCTTCAATCGCCTTGAGTTCATCACATGTATGGAAACCGTCCGGACTCAACCGTTCTGCGTGATATTCCGTGCGCGCAGCGTGGACGGTTTCGGGGCGTAGCAGACTCCCGACGTGGTCGGCTCGATAAGGTGCTTTTGTGCTCACCAGTTTATTCCTCTTTTAGAAAATCGCGGCTAAAGCCGCTCCTACAGAGTGAATCAGCTAGCTCTGTAGGAGCGGCTTCAGCCGCGATTCTTCTGGCCAGTATAGGCGCATGGGATTGTCCACCAACAATGCCCGCTGAAGCGCTCTCGTTGGCGCAATTTCCGGAATGATATCCACCAGCTGACCGTCGTCGGGCATGTGTGACTTCATGTTCGGATGTGGCCAGTCGGTGCCCCACAACACCCGGTCCGGGAACCTGTCAACCAGGTAGCTCGAGAAAGGAATCACGTCGTCATAACCCGGCGGACCAATATTCGACAGACGTTCCGGACAGCTCACTTTGCTCCAGACGTGTGTGTGCTGGTCCATCAGTTCCACAAACCGCTGAAACTGAGGACCTTCCACGGGTCTGGTCGTGTCCGGTCGCCCCATGTGATCCACAACCACCATTGTGGGCAACGCCGTCACCAGTTCCCAGATTTCCTCCAGATCCTCAGCTTCGAAATAAACCACGACGTGCCAACCGAACTGAACGATACGGTCGGCAATCGACCTCATTTCGTCGTGGGGCAGCTTGTCGACCAGACGTTTGACGAAATTGAACCGCACCCCCCGGACCCCCGCCTCGTCCAGCTGTGCAAGCTCCGCGTCGGTGACTGATTGGGTGACCGTCGCTACACCCCGGGCTCTGCCGTCGCTGTGTACAAGGGCATCGACGAGCGCGCGGTTGTCCGCGCCGTGGCAGGTTGCCTGCACGATGACATTACGACTGAATCCCAGGTGGTCCCTCAACGCCCATAGTTTTTCCTTGCCCGCATCACAAGGCGTGTATTTCCTCGTGGCGGCAAAGGGAAATGCTGATTCGGGGCCAAAGACATGACAGTGGGCGTCAACAGCACCCGCAGGCGGAGCAAAGTGCGGCTGGGATGGATCAGGATGAAAAGGCAGCCAGTCCGGGTCCACGCCACGCTCAGGGATTTTCGAAAACCATGTGTCCCACAGCAGTGTTCGACGCAGGCACATGGTAGAAGCGGTGCAATTCGTTGATTTGTGCGTTGAGTGCCCCTCGCATGATGAGCCACATGACAAGTTCCACTCCCTCGGATCCAGCTTCCCTGAGGTACTCGACGTGGGGTTTCATCACCAGATCTTCGGGGTTGGAACCGAGCGCGTCCATAAACGCCATGTCGAATTCACTGTTGATCAAACCCGCTCGCGGTCCCTGGAGCTGGTGGCTCATCCCGCCAGTGCCCCAGACCTGCACATTCAGATCTTCGTCAAAACTCTCCACGGCAGTCTTGAGTGCCTCTCCCAACCTGTAACAGCGGTGACCTGTCGGTGGCGGATACACCACAACGTTGACCGCCAGGGGGATCACCCTGCAGGGCCAGGCATCCGGCTGATCGAACATCAGGGAGAGCGGCACCGTGAGACCGTGATCGACATCCATTTTGTTGATGATCGTCATGTCGAACTCCTGTTCGACGAGGCTCTGCGCCAGGTGCCAGGCGAGTTCCGGGTGCCCTTCCACCTCCGGAACGGGTCTCGGCCCCCAGCCCTCATCCGCAATGCCGAATTGTTCTGCGCATCCAATGGCAAAGGTCGGAATCATCTCCAGGTCGAACGCCGACGCGTGATCGTTGTAAACCATGATCACGACATCCGGCATGTTTTCGGCAACCCACTGCCGCGAGAATTCGTAACCCTTGAACAGCGGCGACCAGTATGCCTCGCCGGTTTTTCCCTGGTCCATGGCGGCGCCGATCGCGGGGACATGGGACGTTGTCACACCGCCGGTAATCCTCGCCATCAGCTCTCCCACTCCGACTGGAAGCGATTCCCTTCAATCGAGCGGCCACCACCAATCATCATGGCGCGGTATTCTTCCCGGCTGACACCCGTCATGCCTGCGGCTGCTTCCTCGAACGAAACTTCATCCGTGAAGAAGAGTTTGCTGAAAAAGTAGACGTTGCCGCCGAGTTTCAACAACGCATTGTAGTCCCGATCCAACACCGCCTGCCGCTGCCCGGCCGATACCGGCCACTCGTCGAGGTAGCTTTCCTCATCCGCCAGAAACCGTTTCCTGTTTTCAGGTTTCATGAGGGAGACACAGAACTGATTCACCCAATAACCCTGCCGAGCCATGTCAGCGTCAAACACGGTCGTGCCGGGTATATCTGCATAGGGTTTATCCATGGATCAAGTGTGCCATACACACAAACCGCAAACCTATTAGAATCCTTTCGAGGATTTGGGAGAGACAGGATGATCATCGACTGTCACGGACACTACACCACCGCTCCGGACGAACTGGGCGACTACCGTCAGGCCCAGGAAAAAGCGCTTGCAGACGACCCGCGAGCCGAAGGCAACAAAGGCAGCCTCAATATATCCGACGACCAGCTCCGCGAGAGTCTCGAAGGCAACCAGTTGAAAATGCAGTCCGACCGGGGCACTGATCTCACTGTCTTCTCGCCCCGCGCTTCCTGGATGGGGCATCACATCGGCAACGAACATACGTCCAGGTACTGGACGGAACACTGCAACGAACTCATCTACCGCATTACAGAACTCTATCCGGACAACTTTATCGGCGTTGCTCAGTTACCACAGTCTCCAGGGACATCGATGGACAACTCGGTCGCCGAGCTCGAACGTTGTGTCAGCGAGTTTGGCTTCATCGGATGCAACCTCAACCCCGATCCGTCCGGCGGTTTCTGGACGGGACCGGAACTTGGGGACCGCTACTGGTATCCGTTTTACGAGAAGATGTGCGAACTCGACGTGCCCGCGATGATTCACGTCAGCGCTGCCTGCAACCCGAACTTCCATACCACGGGCTCACATTATCTCGGGGCAGATACAACCGCTTTCATGCAGATGCTGACATCCGACCTCCTGCTGGATTTTCCCGATATCAAGTTCATCATTCCACATGGCGGAGGGGCCGTCCCTTACCACTGGGGCCGGTTCCGTGGCCTGGTCCAGGCAATGCCTGACAAACCCGAACTCGAAGAACTCGTGCTCGGCAACGTCTATTTCGATACCTGTGTTTACCATCAACCGGGTATCGACCTTCTGCTCGACGTGATCCCGGCGGAGAATATCCTGTTCGCTTCAGAGCTGCTTGGGGCTGTACGCGGCATCGACCCGAATACAGGTCACCACTTCGACGATACCCGCCGCTACATTGAAGCTTCCGGGAATGCCACCGCAGCTGAGAAGGAACTCATCTTCAGCGGCAACGCTGAGCGGGTCTATCCGGGGTTGACCACCTGACCATGCCAGGCATCCCCTGCTCAGTGATCCGCGGCGGCAGCAGTCGCGGAATATATTTTCTTGCGGAGGACCTGCCAGAAGATGCAGTTGCGCGAGATGAAATGCTCATCCGCGCAATGGGCGGTCCGGATGCGTTGCAGGTTGATGGGATCGGCGGCGGCCACCCACTCACCAGCAAGGTTGCAGTTCTGAACCCATCGAAAGAGGCGGACATCGATGTCGACTATCTCTTTCTCCAGGTCGACCCCGAGGGGCAGACCATCAGCACGACTCAGAACTGCGGCAACATTCTCGCCGGTGTTGGTACCTACGCACTGCATCATGGGCTTGTCCAGGCTCTCGACCCGATAACGCCGGTACGCGTACGTATGCTGAACTCGAACGCAGTCTGTCATCTGCAGATGCCGACACCCGGCGGACACCTGACCGACCAAGGTGAAACGGCCATCGACGGTGTGCCCGGGACATCCGCTCCCATCGTCTGCGAATACCTCGACATAGAAGGGTCAACCTGTGGATCACTTCTGCCCACGGGTAATGCCAGTGACGTCATCCGGGATGTACAGTTCACCTGCATCGACAACGGGATGCCCGTGGTGGTGATGGCTGCGAAAGACTTCGGACTCACGGGTTACGAATCCCCTGAGGCGCTGGACGGTAATGAGGAACTCAAAAATCGCCTCGAAGCCGTCCGTCTGGAACTTGGCCCCCGGATGAATCTCGGTGATGTCCGGAAGAAATCGGTGCCGAAAATGTGTCTTGTGAGCCCAGCCAGAGACGGTGGTCTCATCAACACACGTACATTCATCCCACACGTCTGCCACAGGACTATCGGTGTGCTTGGTGCTGTATCCGTGGCGACCGCCTGTCTGCTGCCAGGCACCCCCGCTGCCGCTCTCGCAAACATGCCGGACGGCAATCCGAAAATCGTTGACGTGGAGCATCCCGGGGGAGCATTCCCGGTGCAGTTGGAAACAGACCACACAGGACATATCACGCGAGCCGGTGTCATCAGAACCGCCCGGCTCATCTTCACCGGTGAGATCTATATCCAGGACATCCTATGAAAAGTATCGCCGTGCGCAATATAGAACGCGCCAACACCAACACGATCGCCGGGCTTGCCGAACACGGTGTCGCCACCGTTCACGAGGCTCAGGGACGATTCGGGCTACTGAATCCCTACATGCGGCCAATCTATCCCGGCGCGCGCATTGCCGGGTCCGCCGTCACGGTCCTCGCTCATCCCGGCGATAACTGGATGCTGCATGTCGCCATCGAACTTTGCCAACCGGGAGACATCCTCGTGGTTGGCCTCTCCTCGGAAAACGACGACGGTATGTTCGGTGACCTTCTGGCCACTTCAGCCCAGACCCTGGGTATTGTTGGCCTTGTCATCGACGCCGGGGTTCGCGATGTACCTGATCTGACCGCCATGCAGTTTCCCGTCTGGTCGAAAGCGGTCTCCGCGAAAGGCACCGTTAAAGCAACACCGGGATCGGTAAACGTGCCCGTGGTCTGCGCCGGGTGCCTCGTGAATCCCGGGGATGTTGTCGTTGCAGACGACGATGGCGTCTGTGTGGTTCCCAGGGAAACCGCAGACGAGGCGCTGGTCAAATCGAAAGCGCGTGTAGCGAAAGAGGAGGATGTCCGAAAACGCCTGGCGGCCGGTGAGATGGGCCTCGACATCTACAACATGCGGGAAAGACTGATCGAAGCCGGGCTGGAGTACAAAGAATGAAAATCTGCATGGTTGGCGAAGGTGCTTTCGCTAACAAACACCTGGACGCCCTGGAGTGTATTAATGACATCGAGGTGGTTTCCATTTGTGGTGGCGTGGAATCAGCGGTCGAGCAGGTCGCAACCGAACGCGACATCCCGCATGTCACGCTAGATCTCTCGGAGTCGCTCGCTCAACCGGGTGTGGAAGCAGCGATACTCGCCACACCAACTCCCATCCACGCTGTCCAGGCGACGGTAGTCATGCGTGCAGGCAAACACGTCATGGTGGAAATCCCCATGGCGGACAGCCTGGCTGACGCGGAGGCGCTTGTGGCATTACAGAGGGAAACGGGTGTTGTCGCAATGGTCGACCACGTCCGTCGTTTCAATCCCTCCCACCAATGGATACACAACAAAATCGCTGCTGGTGAACTCAACATCCAGCAGATGGACGTACAAACCTATTTTTTTCGGCGATCCAACACCAACGCCAAAGGTGAGCCGCGTAGCTGGACGGATCACCTGCTCTGGCACCATGCCTGTCATACAGTTGATCTTTTTCAGTATCAGACAGGAGGTGCAGCGGCGGATGTCACCGCTCTGCAGGGACCACCCCACCCGGATCTCGGTATAGCGATGGACATGGCCATCGGCCTCAGGAGTCCCAGCGGTGCCATCTGCACACTATCTCTCTCGTTCAATAACGAGGGACCATTCGGGACCTTTTTTCGCTATATCTGCGACAACGGGACCTATATCGCCAACTACGACGACCTCTTCACCGGTGACGGTGA
>JANQFF010000407.1 GCA_028277965.1 Pseudomonadales bacterium | reverse complement strand
ACGCCGGGTTGTACAAAAGGTTCACAAAAAGACACATATGATGCGTCCGGCGTTTCTGTGCCGCGGCTAGCAGTTCGGGAGTGCGTCACCAGCGAATTCACCACCGTCAGGTCGTTGCTGGTGCAACGTGACACGAGCGCGAGGCAAAGCCTGTGGATACGCTCGCTGAATGAAAGCAATCAGTTTTTCTCGCACCAGGCAGCGCAGATCCCACGATTTGGACGAGTCCAGAGAACTCATCAGGGCCCGCAGCTCCATGGTCTGTTCGGTTGCGTCGGTCACCTGCAACCCACACACCTTACCGTCCCACAGATCCGATGCTTTGACGATCCGTTCGAGCTCTTCTCGAACCGCTTCAGTCGGTACCGAGTAATCTGTATAAATGAAGACCGTTCCCAGAATGTCAGCGCTGACGCGGGTCCAATTCTGGAAGGGACGTTCAATAAAGAAGGTGATGGGAACGATCAGCCGCCGCAAGTCCCAGATGCGGACCACAACATAGGTCAAGGTGATTTCCTCGATGCGCCCCCACTCGCCCTCAACGATGACCACATCGTCGATCCGGATGGGCTGGGTCAGGGCGATCTGCAGACCCGCGATGATCGTCGCCAGTGAGCGTTGAGCTGCAAACCCGATGATCACGCCTGCGATCCCTGCTGAGGCCAGCAGACTTGTGCCCAGTTGTCGGACCTTTCCAAAGGTCATCAGCAGGCAGGATACCCCGATGATGAAAATGATCATGATGGCGATGCGCTTGATGACTCGCAGTTGTGTGTGCATCTTGCGAGCCGCCAGGTTGTCCGAGACCTGCATGTCATAGCGACGCAGGATCGCCGTTTCCAGAACCTGCATGATGCCAATGAGCAGCCAGGTGACCCCCAGGATCATGGGAATACTGACACACTGCCGCAGTAGGCCGTCCACCGATTCATTCAGACTACTCAGTTGCGTTAAGATGCTGACTTCCAACAGTAGAATCGCAGACGTCAAGATCAGCCGCAGCGGCTTGGTGCAATACTTCAGGATGATGTCGTCGGTTTCAACCGGGGTGTCTTGCGCGAAGCGCTGAAAGAGCTTCCGCAGCAGGGTGCCCAGGAAGTAGCCCAGCGCAATCGCAACGACCAGCAGTACCGTAATCGTCACCACATGACCGGTCAATTCGCCC
>JANQFF010000375.1 GCA_028277965.1 Pseudomonadales bacterium | reverse complement strand
TGTTACGCAGATATATTTGCGGCATGTTCACCAGGGGATCCAGCTCCTTTAGCAGAAACCTCACACGATCTGACCGTTCGCGCGAGGGAGATCAAAGGTGCCGCCTATTACCTTGACGCCGCCCACAGCGGCATATGTGAGATCCCCGCTGATGCCTGGCTTGGCGACGCTCACCCACACAGCCACGCGGTGGTCATCTGGGTAGCTCACGGGCGCTCCCCGGAAGCAGATAACATTGCATCCCGATGGCTGGAAGGAGCAGCCGGTGAGATTGCCCGGATGCGTGCTCTCGAAATCGGCATTTCCCTCAAAGGCCATATCCGGGCTCTCGGCTTCAGGGCAGAGTGCCACTATGCGGGAGCTACCGCGATCGACATTGACCGGATGAGCCTGCTTGCAGGCGTGGGCATCCTCAGAGACCGGGAAGTTGTCAGCCCATTCATCGGATCCGGATACGCGCCACTTGTCGTCACAACCGACTATGAGCTTGCCATCGACCACCCCATCGCCGACAACGCCAGTGTCGGGGGTCTGCGCTACTGGCTCGGGATCAACGGTGCCGAATCAGGCAGAGAGCGAAACCGGCAGGCTCGCAGGGCTTCACACCTCAGTCGCTACCCGATGGAGCAGGTTGATCGCGTCGACTCTCCAACCACACTCATCTTCGATGACGAGGTACCACGGGTCCCGAAACGAGCCGAGTTTTTTCAGCGAGCCCGCATGGGTGACCTAGGGGACAAGGCTCAGCAGGAAGTCAGACGGTTTGCGTTCAAACATCCTTTAACCGACGGGATGATGTATCCGCTCCGGGCAATGGTGCCCCACCAGGACGGTGAAACCGCAGCACCTGTCGACGGATTTGATGATGCTGAGGCAAACACCAAAGCCATCAAAGCCCTGAGCTATCACCTGGGCGCAGATCTCACCGGGATCTGTGAAGTACCCCGCTACGCGTGGTACTCCCACGACGGTCAGGGCAAGCCGATAGAGATGCACCACAAATACGCTGTGGTCATGCTCATCGACCAGGGTTACGACACGATGGAAGGCGCTTCCGGAGACGACTGGATTTCCGGGTGCCAGTCCATGCGAGGGTACATCCGTGGCGCTGAAATCGCCGGCGTCATGGCTGAATTCCTGCGTTCGCAGGGGATCGATTCTCGCCCTCAGACGAATGCTGACAGCGAGGTTCTGCAGATACCTCTTGTCCTCCTCGCCGGCCTGGGAGAACTCAGCCGGATCGGGGAATTGGTTCTGAACCCATTTGTCGGACCCCGTTTCAAGTCGGTTGTACTCACCACCAATCTGCCGCTCGTTCCGGATAAACCCATCGATTTTGGCCTGCAGACTTTCTGCTCAAACTGCCTGAAATGCGCGAGGGAATGTCCAGTCAACGCCATCCCGTTCGGCGATAAAGTTGTCTTCAACGGTTACGAGATCTGGAAACCGGATGTGGAGAGATGTACGCGCTACCGCGTGACCAACCCCAAAGGCTCCGCTTGCGGACGGTGCATGAAAACCTGTCCACTCAACAAGGTCGTTACGGCTGATGGCGCGCTGGTCCATCGCATCGGCACCTGGTTGGGTGTAAACGCCCGCTTTCTAAAATCTCTGATGGTCCCAATTGCGGTCTACCTCGATGACAAGCTGGGCTACGGTACCCGAAACCCGATCAAGCGCTGGTGGCAGGACCTGGAAATCATCGATGGCGTTGCAAGAAAACCCAAAGGCACGAATGAGCGTGATCTGAATCTCGAGGCAGATACCACCGGAAGAAAATCGCCTGTCGGCTACTATCACGCGAGTGACATGCCTCCCCCGAACGCAAAAGAACCGGTTGCGACAAGTCACAAGGCAGCTATAGAACGGGCAACGCTGGTGGAAACTGTCGACGCGGCCAGAAAGCGCCATGCAGACAGGGGCCAAACACCTCCCCACTACATCCCGACGGCCACGCTCGACTAAGAGACGAATGAACGCGTTTCTACAACTTGCCTGGCGTCCGGAGGTTCGTGTACGGGCGCTCAAAGTTGCGCTCGTGGTAGGGACCATCCTCGTTCTCATCAATCACATCAACGCCATCCTGGCCGGTGAAGTCGATGCCGGACGCTTTTTCCAGATGGTCCTGACCTACTTTGTCCCTTATGGCGTTTCGACGTATTCGAGCGTCAAAGCCATTCAAAACAGCTGACGCCAGAGCACTCCTAAACTTGACGTCGGACGAGCACAGTTGCACTGTTGAAACAGCGTGCACTGGAAGGACGGGAGGGATCATGGATTCGCAGACTGTTCGAGGGATCAGATTGCTTGCTCTGTTCTCGCTCGCTGTCACACCCGTTGCTGTGGGTCAGGAGATACTGACGGCCTGGGGTGACCCCAACCTCGAAGGGTTGTGGGACTATCGGACCCTGACACCGCTGGAGCGTCCGCCAGCCTTTGCCGACAAAGCCGAGTTCACCCCGGAAGAAGCCGAGCAATTCCGTGACGGCATGATCCAGATGCGCGATGTGGACAATCGTCCCGACGATGCCAACGTCGACATCGAAAGCGCATACAATACAGCCTGGTATGACTGGGGTACCCGATTAGGCGATCTCCGGACATCACTTATTGTCAGTCCGGCAAACGGACGTCTGCCAGAACTGACACCTGCAGCGCGTACGCAGATGCGTGAGCGTTATACTCAAGATGACACACCTTCCCGCGACATGGTGCTCCTGGATGCCAACGTCGCCGGTTTCAGCCCGGGTGGTCCGGAGGCGATGGGTCTGTCTGAACGCTGCCTTGTTGGTTTCAATGCAGTGCCTCACCTCATCCCAAGCGCATACAACAACAATCTACGTATTGTGCAAACACCCGGGCACGTCCTGCTCGTCACGGAGATGATTCATAACGCCCGGATCGTTCCGCTGGATGACAGGCCGTATCTGCCAGACCAAATCCCACAATGGAACGGCGTTGCACGAGCCTACTGGGATGAAAACACGCTTGTCGTTCAATCGCGTAATTTCACAGACAAGCTGCCGGTTTACCAACTGCCCTTCGACCTGGCAGACCTCGACAAAAACGGTGCTGTCGGGTTTGGCAGCGATCTGCAACTAACAGAGAGATTTACGCGTATCGACACTGGAACCCTCCGCTACGAATACACCGTCGAAGACCCCAACACATTCGTTGAGCCCCTTAAAGTCCAGTTCGACCTGCGCGCATCGACAGAAAAGATGTATGAATATGCGTGTCACGAGGGTAACTACGGGATGATGGGCGTCTTACGCGGCGCAAGGGTTTCCGAGCGTGAATCTCAACTGGCCGGACAGGGGGAGTAGCCGAAGAGGGCAGCAAAGAAAGCACGGCCAGGCCGGAGGGGAGGCATCAGAGATGGCCTGACCGCGCTGATAGAGAGAACAGGCTAAGCAACTGTTTGTGAAGGCAACGTGAAGTGGAAATCACGCCCCGCGAATGACCAGGATCAGGCGTCCAGCGGCAACGAAAAGACACAATCCCATCGACACGACGGCTGTGACCGTTAAATCCGGAAAGAAACTCCAGCCAGTGGAAAAACTGACCCCGGTCATTGCCGGAAAACCAATGTATACGACGTAGACGCCGATCAGGAGTCCCAGTACCGCCCCTGCGTTGAGGCTGCGTACCAGAGGGCTCATCGGATCGGCATGTACGAGCAGACGACGACCGGTTTTGTAGAGCAACAACAGGAGTCCGAGCGGAGCTGTCACAGCTGACCATATCGCGATCCTTGCCCCCATGGACGCCGCGGCGGGCACCGGATCCCACCCCATTGCAGCGTGAGTCACAGCGCGCGGCAGATCACCATGTGCGAGACCTGACATGTTGGTTAGAACCACTACAACATGACCTGTCGCAGGAACCACTGTCGCGAGGCTGAAGAAACCAGGTGTAAAACCAGAGTGCTCGTAGACCGGCTCGTCATCAACCTCATGGCTATACCAGCCGTACGCATAACCCCAGCCTTCCACCATGGGTCTCACGGCAAAGAGCCTCTCCGCATCTCTCGGCACAACACGCGAGTCCCGGCTGGCGACCGCTGCCGCATAGATCGCCAGGTCCTCAATACTGGCGGAGACACCTCCTGCACCGATTCGCCGTCGGTCGCGTTCAGCAGTCGGTTCGGCTTGCCTTGGCAGCGGTACGCCAAACCAGAGACGGTATCCCGTAGCAACCGCAATGCCATCTTCAGGCGGTACCTGCACAAAAGTCCGGCTCATCTCCAGCGGATCGAAAATACGTGCCTTCAATGCCTGCTCGAACGGTTTTCCGTCCAGCATCTCGATCAGATGGGATAACACGATGTAATTTGCGTTTGAGTACTGAAAGGATGCGCCCGGTTCGTCAAACAACACAGCCTGAGCCAGTCCGGCAACACTTGCGGCCGGTCCGGACAGATCAGGGTCTACTTCATTGGAAGTGTTGCCATCGACCGTCGTCAAACCGCTGTGATGGGTCACCAGGTGATCGATGGTGATGCGATCAGACAGCAATCGGTTCGCGGTCACGAATTCCGGCAGATGGCGCACCACCGGATCGTCGAGACCCAGTTTGCCTTCTGCAGCCATCTGCAGGATGACAAGGGCAACAAAAGATTTGGTGATCGAGCCAATCTGAAATGCGGTTTGAGGTGTCACCGGCTCACCGTCGGGACCGACCACGCCATAGCCACCTGCGTGGAGCACCCGCCCGTTTCTCATGACCGCCACCGCCATACCTGGAGCACCCGCAGCTTCCCGCATCTCTTTGATCGCGTCTTCGAACGCCACAACATCGAGTTCACCTGATGCATTCCCCTGAGCCGCAGTTGCCTGCAGGCCCACCAATGTCAGTATCAACATCCCGATTGTTTTCATCGGTTCTCCCACCGCACCCATCGTGCAAGGCTACACGAGTGACCCCCTCGAGCGAATGTCCGTCGTGTAATATCGGGCTCACCGATGGTTGGAGACACACGTAATGAACTGGGATGCCGTGGGTGCTGTTGCGGAGATTCTTGGCGCCGGTGCTGTGATCGCCACCCTGCTCTACCTCGCAAGACAGCTCAGCCACTCTGTAGACAGCTCTCAGTCTTCGGCGACCGATCGGGTGATGCGCGGGTTTGACGAGATCAACCGTCTGATTGTGTCCGATGCCAGTTTGCGGGAAACGCTGCTGAAGGAAACTGAGCTCACACCGTCAGAGCGGGAACAGTATTTCCAGTTTGTGGTGCTCTACTGCAACATCTGGTATTCGGCCCAGACGGACTACGACAACGGCCTCATTCCCGAAGACCTGTACCGCGGCGCGGCCGAGGATGTACAGGTGGAGATAGACCGTTGGCCGCAGTTCAAAGAGCAGGCCAAACTATGGCTCGAGCGTTACCCGCAGGTCGGTGCGAGCGCGATATTCGAGCCGATCAGAAAAAATCGCGGCTGAAGCCGCTCCTACAGAGCTAGATAGATGGAGCGGCTTCAGCCGCGATTTCTTCCTTCAGGAAGTCCCTATCGACAACAGGTTCTGCACCGGTTCATAAAGCTCTTCGAGATAATCCACATCCGCTTCGTCGAGTTTGATATCCGCTGCCTGTGTCAGTTGCTCCAGTTGCGAGACTTTGGATACCCCAACAATTGGAGCCGTGACCTCCGGTTTCCCCAATAGCCACGCAACTGCAATCTGAGCTGGTGTGTGCCCGTACTTGCCGGCCACTTCAACCACCCTTTCGGCTATCGGAAAGACGTGGGCACCGTGATACAGACTTGCGGTCCGGTTACGATCCGCCCCCTGAGAGCGCGCTGTGCTGCCGCCTTCGAAGCCCCCCTGATACGCACCGGTCAATATTCCCCGTGCGAGTGGCGACCAGGGCATGAGGGCGACGTTGGTTGAGGCGCAATACGGGTTCATCTCCCGCTCCTCTTCCCGGTATATCAGGTTGTAGTGATTCTGCATCGAGATGAACCGCGTCCATCCGTTCATCTGCGCCGTCAACTGCAGCTCCGCAAACTGCCAGGCAAACATCGAGGACGCGCCGAGGTACAGCACCTTCCCCATCTTGACGAGATCGTGCAGCGCTTCGAGGGATTCCTCGATGGGCGTTTGCACCGAACCCGGGATGCCATGCGGGTGACGGTGGATCACCAGGTGATCGATATAGTCGAGTCCCGTCCTCCTGAGGGAAGCATCCACACCTTCCATGATGTGTTTGCGTGACAATCCCCCCTGATTTGCACCCCGACCCATCGGCATCGAAATTTTCGTGGCAAACACATATTCATCCCTTGGCGCGATGTCCCGCAACAGCCCACCCACAACCTCCTCGCACGCACCGACGCCGTAGATGTCAGCGCAATCGAAATAGAACAGTCCAGCTTCCAGGGCTGCTTCGAAGATGGGTCGCGCTTCTTCCGGACCCAGGGTCCAGTCCCCCTGGTGACCTTTACCCGGCACGCCAAAATTCATCGTGCCGAGACACAAACTGGAGGCCCGGAGACCGCTACGTCCAAGTTGCACAGGTTTCAACATGTGTTTTCCATCCCCGAGTCGTTATTCTTGTTCGGCATCCAAGACTACACGAATTACATGACAATCGAAGAGCTTCTGGCCAAACAGGAGATCACTGATCTCGTTGGGCGTTACATGCGTGGTCTCGACCGCCTGGACCGCACTCTCCTGCGCAGCACATTCCACGATGATGCGACAACAGATTACGGGTTTTTCCAGGGTGGACCTGATGGTTTTGTTGAGATGGCGTACAACGCACTTAAAGACCATCTGGCGAATCATCACATGATCGGACAATGCAACATCGACGTTGAAAACGACGTTGCTTTCGGCGAGATCTATTTCCAGGCATTTCATCGCATCGTCACCGACGGCGAAGAACGTGATCTTTTCATTTCCGGTCGTTACGTTGACCGATACGAACGCAGGGATGGTGAATGGAAAATCGCGTTTCGCAGTGAAGTGAACGACTGGGCGAGAAACGATGCCGCCACAGATGACTACTTCGCAGCGACGCCCCAGTCGTTACGCGGTGGCCGAATGGATGACGCGTCATATGACCGTAAAGCTCTCCGCAGCCGGTAACATGAGAAGTCTCAGTCTGTTTGTTTTCTGGTCGGCCCTTTGGTCACTCATGTTGCTCGCTGCATGTTCGTCTGCATCTGAACCCGACAGATCTTTTACCACTCACTTCAGCGCATCCTTTGATCCGGGGAAACCCGCCAGAGTCACGATCGAGGTGTTGCAAGCCTCCCTCATCCTGACCCAGCTCGACTTCAACGCACCCGGAGATCGTTACACCCTGATCAGTGGAGCCGCGACACATGAGGGCGACCGCCTCCTCTGGGCACCCCAGGCGGGTGGCGATGTGCTCACCCTCGATGTCGAAATTGCCGACAACGAAACCGAGCGGATGACGGAAGATTCAATCATCGTGCGCCTCGCCGATATTTTTCCTCCCGCAAAAGCGAAAGCTGTTGTCGGTGCAATGGGCCATTCGACACTGTCTCTGAGCGGGCCGGAGGACTGGAGCTTCGAGACCCGCTATGGACACTTCAGGAAACGGGATTTCATCCCGCCGGATGACCGAATACTTACGAGACCATCCGGCTGGCTGGTCGGCGGCGACCTGGCGACCCGACGAAACGAAATCGCCGGACGGAACGTTGTCGTCTCATCGCCCCGTTCTTCTGAATTCGAACAGATGACCACTCTCACTTTCCTCGGGTGGACACTGCCTGAGCTCATCCGGACATTTGAGCAATTTCCCGACCACATCCTCGTTGTTGGCGTTCCCGGAGACATGTTCCGCGGCGGAATTTCCAAAAGAGACTCGGTTTTCGTGAACGCAAGCCTGCCACTGGTCAGCGAGAACACGACCTCGATCCTGCTTCACGAGCTTGTCCACGCCGCCGGTGTCCACAGCGCCGAGGAAGGTGCGGACTGGCTGGTCGAGGGACTCGCTGAGTACTACTCCCTGCTCATTCTGCACCGTAGTGGCGGCATCACCGTCAAACGCTTCGAAAGAGCACTGGAAGGTCTGGCCGCATGGGCTGACAAAGAGCAGGCTGTTCTGTCCGACCCTTCTCGAGGCGCCGCAACTGCAAGGGCAACGGTTGTCCTGCACCAACTGGCTACCGAGCTTGAAGCGCGCGGGTCGTCCATCGACATCCTGGTGCAGCGACTGCTGAACGATGGTTTCGGCAACGCACAGCTGAAACTCGCAACAGAAGACCTCCTCGGCGAACCAAGCAAAGTTCTGGAGGTTCTGAACTGACGATTCTTAGACTAAAACAACAAAAATATTGATTCGATGTGGATTTGACATTTTTGTCACATACGTGACATATTTGTCCAATGACAGCGAAACTGAAACTCTCGACACAGGAAGCCATTGCCGAGGCGGGTTTCCGCGTATTCAGCCGCAATCCCGGTGCCAACCTGGCCGAAGTTGCGGAACTGGCAGGCACCACGAGGGCAACCCTGCACCGCTACTACCCATCCCGCCAGGTACTCGTTGATGAGCTTGCGCGGCGGGCCATCCAGGAAATGGACGCAGCGGTGCAGCTGGCCTGCGCCGATTCCAGGACCGCGGGAGAAGCTCTGCAGTACACACTTGCAGCTCTCATCCCCCTGGGCGACCGCCACGGCTTCCTTGCCCACGAACAGATAGACCTCGGCGAGCATTTCGAGCAGGACTTTCTGCGCATTCAGGCGGAAACGGCGCAATGGGTAGAAGCGGCGCGTCTGGAAGGTGTCTTCGCGCGCGATGTTCCAACCGAATGGATCACGCGCACATACAGCTATCTGCTCTACGCAGCATGGGAAAGCGTTCGCGAAGAGGAGGCGACACCAAAACAGGCTGCGACGCTTGCGTGGCGCACACTCACCAGCGGACTCGGTGGTTCAGATGACAAGCATTGATATCACGCGTCTCGGCGCTGCAACAGATGAGTGGTTTTACCTTATCGCCGGTCTGGTGCTTATCTACGAACTGGCCAAGAACTTCCAGAAGAAGCGTCTCAGCCTCAGATCACTTCAGGACATGTTTGCGAGCATCTCAACACAGCTGCCCTACGTGATCGTGGAGTTCTTCATCCTCGGAATTGTGTACGTGGGATATGTCTACGTCAGCGAGACTTTCGTGTCCTGGAGTATGCCAATAAATATCTGGACAATTCTCATCGCAGTGCTCGCCTGCGATTTTCTCTATTACTGGGAACATCGCCTCGCGCACGAGGTCAGGATTCTGTGGACCCAGCATGCTGTCCACCACTCCTCGAGGCATATGAACGTTCTTGTGGCGATTCGGTTTGGTCCGTTTGAGGGCGCAATCTCAACCGTTGTCCACTTCCCTCTCATCCTGATCGGGATCCCGCCAGAGCTGGTCTTCTTCGGCATCCTGGCCGTTCTCGCCTACCAGGGATGGATTCACACAGAGGCCATTGGACGGCTGGGGTTTCTGGACGGGATTTTCAATACACCGTCCAACCATCGCGTTCACCACGGTTGCGACGATAAATACCTCGACAGAAACTATGGCGGCGTGCTGATTATCTGGGACCGATTCTTCGGGACATATCAGAGGGAGGAAGAAAAGCCCAGGTTCGGCCTGAAGCGCGATTTCGACAGCGTCAATCCGCTCCGGGTCTGGGTATCGGAATGGCCTGGCCTGTTCCGGGATCTCCTGGCAGCTCGTTCGATCAGGGAGGCTTTCATGGTTCTTTTTGCTCACCCTGACTGGGTGTTCGAAAATGCCCGGCAACCAGACCATGTAAACAATCCGGTCACAAGATGATCGACAACCAGCCACTGACACTGGGAAGTCTGCTTCGTCAATACGGGAGCAAGTTCGTTATCACCTGGGGAATGCTCGCTCTCGAAGTTGCTCTTCTCGCCCTGATCCCGCTGTTCCTGGGATTCACGATCGATGCCCTGCTGAAGGAACCTTCAGCTACCGCGCTCATCGACATATTCATGCTTCTCACCGCCCTGATCGCAGTGAGCGTTACCCGCAGGGCTTACGACACACGTGCTTACGGGACCATGCGCATCCATCTGTCTACAGCGCTAGTCAAACGTTCCCAACACAAACCGGTATCGATGTTAAGCGCACAGGTCGGAATGGGCAGAGAGCTGGTCGACTTCCTCGAAGAGCAGACGCCACAACTGATCAACAGCGTGATCCAGGTGGTCGTCAGCATGGTCATCCTGTTTGGTTATGGTCTTTCGCTGGGTGTTGCCGGGGTGATGGCGGTATCAGCGATGATCGCTGTTTATGCGCTTTTCCATCTGCGCTTTTTCCGCCTGAACGCGGGGCTGAACGCCATCGCCGAGGAACAGGTAACCGTGCTCCAATCCGGAGATACAACCGCTATCTCAAAGCTCTTCACGCGTCGCCGCGAAAGCGAGGTCAAAATCTCCGACACCGACTCTCTCATGTATGGCTTGATCTACCTGATCATGTTCAGCCTGATCCTCGCCAACCTGTGGTCGGCAAGTCTTATTCCCGCCGTGAGCGTCGGCGCCATTTTCGCCATCATCAGCTACTCCTGGGAGCTGGTGGACGCGAGTGTCGAACTACCCGCTACCCTGCAGCAGTGGGCAAGACTGACCGAGATTCAGGAACGGATTAACCGCTAAGCTGCCATCCGTCCCCACCCGGTTTATCGTCATACACCCTGGGCTTTGCGCCTGGCTTCCTGAGCGGCGAACCATTCAGCTTCTTCACCCGGTTCAGGCATGATCTCACCACCTTCCAGGACCCAGCTCGCTGGGGTTTCCTGGATGTGCGCATCCGCCTGTCCGGTTGCCACATCGCCATGTTCGACCAGAGCTGATCTGATTGCGTCTGCGATCTTCTGCTTCTGCGCGTCGCTTCTGCCTTTGCGAATGGTTCCTCGCACGGCGAGTGTTTTGTCTCCCAGCGGTATGTGAGGCGCTTCCTCGAAAAAAACAGCGTGCACAAAACTGGCTGGTGCGCCGGTGACCGAACAGTGGATGTCCGTTATGGCGTTTGCGATGCGTTCTTTAGCGACAGCATCGAGGGTGCCGCGGGACGAGTTACAGATATAAAGTGGCATGGCCTTTCCTCCTTGTTTCAGTTCGGGTCCGCAATGACCGCAACAATCTCATCGACGGTACTGCCGGTTGATTCGGTCCAGAGAGATACCAGTTTGCGCAACAGGGTTTCCCTGCGCTCAGGGCTGAGTGGTTCATTCGCCGTCATGGAAACAACCGACGAAGTGGAAGGTTTACCCGCGGTGAATCCATTACCCGGCGCAACCTGAAGCCACGCGATCCTGGTTGTTTCTCGAAATGAATCGGACGCGAAACTGTTGAGAACGTCCTCGATGTGCCCCCTGTTCTGATCAGGTGACTGACCTTCCTGCACAACACACGTGCAATTGATCATGGATATGCCTCCGTTGAAGTGTGGTTGCATAATAAAACTATTTAGTTTCATATTGCAACCTATTAGTTCTGATATGCAACCTGATAGAATCGGGCCATGAAGTACAAGTCCTACAAAAGCATGAACTGCTCGATGGCACAGGCTCTGGATGCAATCGGGGAACGCTGGTCACTCCTCATCCTGCGTGAGGCCTTCTACGGGAAAACCCGGTTCAACCAGTTTCTGGACGAACTGGGAATTGCGAGAAATATCCTTTCAGCACGTCTCAACCACCTCGTTGAAGAAGGTATCCTCGAAAAACGCCCAGCTGCCGAGACGTCGCACACCGAATATGTACTCACGGACGCAGGACGCGCCCTCAGGACAGTCATCATGTCGCTGATTCACTGGGGCGATGAGTACAGGCCCCACCCGGACGGGGAGCGATTCTCGTTTGTTGACTCACAGAGCGGTGAGCCCATCAGAAAAATGGGGATCCACACCGTGAGTGGCAAGGAAGTTGGTCCGGGTAAAATCAAAGTGGTGCCCGGACCCGGTGTCAGGAAAAACTAGTCCGTCGGCGTATGCAGGGCGACAATGTTCCCTTCTGTATCGTTAAACCGTCCAATGAATCCAAACGGTCCAATGGAAGTCTTCTCCTGGGCAATTGACCCCCCTGCCTGAGCGGTACGTCCCAGGGCAGCCTCGATGTCGTCACAGGAAAGATACACAACCACACCACCCGCGGCCGGTGCCGAATCTGTCTCACTCAACGCCCCCACAGGACCTTCCTCACCCATGAACACGTACATCGGCCCATCAGGTCCATCCATGGTACCGAGGGGCGCACCCAGAACCTGACCATAGAATTCGACCGCCCGCGCCTTGTCGACGACCGGAATTTCAAACCAATTCACTGATACACTCATTTCAACTCTCCCATATTGATGTGCACGTAACTCCTAGACGAACCACCTGGACGATTCCGGACAAAGATGGATCTCACCCTATATATCGGCAACAAGAACTACAGTTCCTGGTCACTGCGGCCGTGGCTCCTCCTTACTGAACTGGACATCCCATTCGACGAAAAGTTGCACCCATTCACGGACGGCGGCTACGGGAGCAGCTGGGAGCGGTTCAGGTCATTCTCACCAACGGGGCTTGTACCGTGTCTTACGGATGGCGACATCACCATCTGGGAATCAATGGCCATTGTGGAATATGTCGCTGAACTCGACGAGCGTGTATGGCCTCACAACGCCGCCGCAAGAGCCTGGGCGCGCAGCGCCGCTGCTGAGATGCACGCCGGTTTCTCCACACTGCGCAACGTGTGCCCCATGAGCGTTGGGGTGCGTGTACGCCTGCATGACGTAACTCGTCCCCTCACCCGCGACCTGGATCGCATCGAGGAACTCTGGGCACAAGGTCTGGGCACCTCCGGAGGACCATTCCTGACAGGCGCGGCATTTACCGCAGTCGACGCGTTTTACGCCCCCGTTGTATTTCGCCTGCAAACCTACGGTCTTGCCCGCCCGGGGGTCATGTCGGACTACGTCGCACACATGCTCGATCTCGACGGCATGACCGCATGGGCGGAAGCGGCGCTGGCAGAAACCTGGCGCGAAACCGAACGAGGAAGAAATTGCCGCGCTTGGAACGGTCACTGAAGACTTACGGGGAATCAATCGCGGCTAAAGCCGCTCCTACAGAGGTAGGAAGATCCAGCTACCTTTGTAG
>JANQFF010000335.1 GCA_028277965.1 Pseudomonadales bacterium | reverse complement strand
CCGGTGCTCCGGATGGGTATACGCGCCGTACGAATACAGATGATCCGGCGGTACATCGAAGGTGATGTAATCGTTAACCGGTGTGGACCCGTTACTATAGAAGTTGTAACCGACAACGGCGCCGTCGAAGAGGGTGACAACACACTGGTCGCCTTTGGCAAATGAAGCGCTGTGGTTCGCAAACACCTCGTCTCCCGCAAGCACACGAAAGCGTGGACCGTCGACCATCTCCATGTCGTAACCCTCAATCGGATCGTGGTCACGCCCTGCATCCAGGGCAATCAGGCAGATCTCGAGGCCGAAAATACGCAGTGTCGCCCTGGCAACGAGGTTCTGCAGCGTCAGAACGAGGCCCAGCTGCCTGATCGACTCCCCGAGGTTCAAGAGCGCACCTCCAGTTGAGATGAACTCAGCGCCGTGCGGACCTGGGCGGCGAGGGTATCCGTGTCGACTGTATCGGTCACGAAGACATGATCGCTGAACCTGGTCAGGAGGTCCTCGAACTGCCGATGCATGCGGGCAACCACTTCCGGCAGCGCGTTATCGCCGTCCCGGGCCAGTATCCTGGCTTGAGCGTTTTCGAGGGAGGTATGGAGCAGCACAAAGTGGAAAGGACCAAGAAATGGGGCAATCTCGTCGAACATCCAGGGTCCGATCACACCGTCAAGATACACGTGGTAACCCGCATCCTGATACACCTGTGCAGCGCTGGCATATGCCCGAATCACCATGCGGTTCTGGGCATCCGATTCGGGCAGTGACGGATCGATCTTGTGGGCCAGAAAGTCGAAGAAAACGTCGGTTGCAAGATGGACACCCTGTGGGTCAGATGCCGCCAGGGTGGTGCATACACTCGATTTACCAGCCCCGGGTGTACCGCTCACCACAACGGGGTTTTGAGACACACTGGGCGTCATTTACGTGGATATACGGATAGTTGGGTGTAACCCGCCCCCGTACTCTTTCAGATGTACCCAGAAAGAGCGCCTGAAGGAGGCCGAAATGCTCGAAACAGCACTCACGATCAGTCTTTTCACCGGTATTACTGCGGTTAGCGGCATTACCCTTACGCTGTTGCTCATCGGTCTCGGTAAAGTCAGAGTCTAGATTTCAGCCGCTCATCACGGCTTAACGAAAAGTTTCCCAGTGTGACCTCCGGTCAGGAGCGTGATGAGCGCTCCCGGGAAATTTTCCACCCCCTCGACAATATGTTCGGGTAAAACAACCCGACCGTCTTCGTACAACTGCTTCAACTCCTCTATCGCTGCTGCGTGTTGATCTGCATGGTGGTCCACTGTAAATCCGGCCATGGTGGCGTTTTTCTCTGCAAGTCGCAGATAGAGCCGGGGCCCCTGGACGTCGCCCATGTTCTGATACTGTGAGATGGCGCCGCAGATGACGACACGTCCGCCAACGGCGAGATTGTCGAGGACTATGTCCAGCAGTTCTCCTCCAACGTTGTCGAAATAGAGATCAACACCGCCTGGCGCCAGGGACTTCAACTGTGCATCGATGTTGTCGTTCTTGTAGTCGATCGCCCCGTCGAGACCGAGGGTTTCGGTGAGAAACTCACACTTGGCGGGCCCACCGGCGATCCCAATGACCGTTGCTCCACGTGCCTTGGCGAGCTGGGTCGCCACCGTCCCAACCGCGCCAGCGGCACCTGAGACGACAACCGTGTCGCCTGCTTTGACACCCCCAACGTGAGACACCCCCACCCATGCGGTTATCCCGGTGGTGAGCCCGAGAACGCCGAGGTAGACGCTCGGAGGCAGATTGGTGGCGGGTTCGATGGGCTGGAATGCCATGGCAGGCATCACAGCATGTGTCTGGGCGAGGGTAGGTCCCGCAACCCAGGTGCCGGCTGGCATGGCGTCACGGTACTTTCAATCACCTGTCCAACACCAAGCGCAATGACGGGTGTCTCGAAACCGGAACGTTCGTGATGACCTTCAGCGTCGAGCGTTGTGCGGATGAACGCATCGATGCCGATGGTATCGACCTCGACCAGGACATGATCCGGCGGCAATTCGCCTGTTTCGGCATCTTCAACGGAGAAATTCTCCGGCGTTGGCATACCGTCCGGACGGGATTTCAGAACAACTTTGCGATTCAAAGGCATGCTGCTAACCCCCTCCGCTGACGCGCAGACACTGACCAGTCACCCATTCAGTTGCGGGTGAACTGAAATAGAGCACCCCGGCGCCAAGATCCCTGGGTGTGCCCAGACGGCCTGCGGGAAGTCGCAGCATCTGCTCCAGCCGGGGCAGGTCCTCGTCCTTCAGATTCATTGCGGTCATCATGATTTCCGTCGGTACAGCCCCCGGCATGATGCAGTTCACGCGAATTCGTGGTCCGAGTTCGTGGGCAAATGTTTTGGTCAGCATGTTTACGCCAGCCTTGGCCGCGCTGTAGTGGCCGCTGCCGGGGACAACCATTTCAGCAGCGATGGACGATATGTTGACGACCCGGCCTCCGTCTTCCATCAACCTGGCTGCCGTACATGTGCTCTCCCAGATTGCGGTCAGGTTGAGCGCAATAGTGTTGTTCCACTCTTCAAGCGGGAGTTCGGTCAGCGGTACCTGCAGCGGTGAACCACCGGCGTTGTTGACCCAGATGTTCAGTTTTCCCCATTGCTGGATTGCGGCCTGTCCGAGGGCTTCGAGGGCCTGGGGATTGGTCACATCGGTGGTAACAGCAATGGCTTCTCCGCCATCGTCGTTGATCTCACCCGCTACACGTTCAATTTCGTTGGTGCGCCGCGCCGCGCAGATGACCTTTGCGCCAGCGCCCGCGAGAACCTTGGCGACCCCCTCGCCGATGCCCCGCCCGGCGCCGGTCACGATGGCGACCTCGCCTTCAAGGCTGAAGAGTTCTTCGATTGTGCTCATGGATTGTCCTTATTTGTTTGTGAGATCTGATGTCCCGGACCAGAGATCCAGGAGGAAAGTGAAAAACTGTGAAAACGCGACCACGAGAAGCATCAGAAGTGCAAACGGTGTGAGATTGATGCTTTCCAGGAACAGCAGCTGAACCACAAGGGCGATACCCACCAGCACCATGGCGACCAGCAGGATCCAGAAGACAAACGGATACCTTGGCTGGGTCCTGCGGGTTGCGTTTGCGGCCCAGGCGGTAGTCGTGAGGAACAGCGTGGCGAGCGATGCGGTCGTAATGTTCTGGGCAATGATTGGCGACAGGCCCGAGTAGCTCAGGGCGTGCGGCAATAGTGAAAAGAAGAGGGCAGAGCCGCCCGCGAGGAGGATATAGATGAGACCCCAGCGGTCGGTGTCCTTGAATTCAGCGGTTCGTAGCTTCAACCCCATGACCACAGCCGAAAAACCCGCCAGGGCGATGGCTATTTCGGCAACAACAAAGCTGAAGTCGGCAGTTTGATCCAATTGGGAAGTTAGCTGGCTCTCTCCCAATTGATGTTATCAGACCCAGCGGCGCACGCGCTCCTTGTAGCCGAGGTAGTCGTCGCCGAAAGTCTCAGCCATCAGGTCCTCTTCCCGTAAAACGAACAGCTGACGTATGAGGGTGAAAAAGAGAAGGACAATCAGCCAGGGCCAGACGGAAGCCGTCATCCAGGCAATCCCGGCGAGGGTCAGCAACATTCCTGTGTACATCGGGTTGCGTGAAACCTGGAAAGCACCATCGGTCACGAGAGCGGTCGACTTCGAAAGCGGAATGATGTTGGTGTCAGCCTGTTTGAACTGGCGAGAGGCGCGGAGCGCAAGTGAGATGCCTGCAGCGACAGGCAGAAGGCCGATCAGACTTATACCGGTCCCGTAGAGATCGCCCGGCGCCACCCAGCCAACGAGAACGATGGCCAGGATGGCGAGTACAAAGTAGTGCGGTGGCAGTACTTTGGGAGGATGAAACTCAGTGGGCAAACCGACCTCCGCGATGACGGTGATGTCTCTGTGCAAGCTGTTCAATTTTGGCTTTTTGCTCCTCGGAGAGCGAGGCATACAAGGTACTGATCTGGGGGCGTAGCTCGGCAACCGTTGTTGCGCTCTGTGCCAGAAGCATTTCCAGTCCCAGCAAGCCGGAATCGACATCATGAAACTCGGTGCTGTTGCAGGTGGCCTGGGCGTCCGCCCGCCACTGATCCATCCGGACGACAATTCCGTCGAGGGTAGCCTGTTGCGAGTCGTCGAGATCCAGGACGGTCACGGCAACTGCCTGAGCGAGCTCGAGATGAGCTGTGTCGAAACGGTCGCAATGAGACCTCTCGCCCGAATGCCACCCGGATGCATGGGCTGCAACGACGGCACTCGCTTCAGCCTCTTTTGGCCAGAGTGACCAGACGGCAACCAGGCCGAGGGCCAGGATGGTGAGTGTGGTGAGAACGGCTGTAACAACTACCTGTATCAGATTCATAGGTGTCTCCTGTGTAGGAGTCTCTATGGTTTCAGGGGCACGGGCGCGGCTGGTCTCCGAATGCTTGCGGTTTGTAACAGTAGATTTCATTCGAGGCCTCTGTAATGCCCTGTTACCGACGCGATTGAACCGGTCGTTATAATCGGCAAATGACCGAACATGAGCAGTGTATTGTCATCCTGGACGACGATGCCGAGATCCGAACGCTTGTATGCGACTACCTCGATCGCTATGGGCTTCGGTGTATAGGTGTCGGCACGGGTGCCGAGCTCAAGCGTGTCCTGGCGAGAGAGACGGTTGACCTCCTGCTCCTCGATATCATGCTGCCGGACACAGATGGGTTGAAAATCTGCCAGGAGCTTCGGGAAACGACCCGGATGCCGATTATTCTCCTGACAGCGCTGGCTGATGAAAGCGACCGTGTTGTAGGCCTCGAGATGGGGGCGGATGACTATCTCACCAAACCGTTCAGTGCTCGCGAGCTCCTCGCGCGTATCCGCGCAGTGCTGCGCCGTGTTTCCGACCAGGTGTGGGTACATCAGGGTAAACAGGCTGATGTGTTCGAGTTTTCCGGGTGGCGGTTGTCGACAAAGGGGCGCACGCTAGCCAGGCCGGATGGTGCTTTCGTTTCGCTGACTGGCGGCGAATTCGACCTGTTGGTTGCGTTCGTCCGCCACCCGGGCCAGGTGCTCAATCGTGATCAGTTACTCGAGCTGACCAAGGGCCGTAACGCGCAGCCGTTCGACCGGAGCATCGATGTGCAGTTGAGCCGGCTCCGAAAGAAGCTGGATGATGAAAACCTCATCAAAACCGTGCGGGGTGGTGGTTACCTCTTCGCTGTCGATGTCATGGAGCCGGATGATGGCTGAACGCGGAGGTCAGGGCCGCAGCCTCTTCAGCCGGATTGCATGGACGGTGGTGCTCGGATTTCTCCTGCTGCACGTCTTGACGTTTTACTTCTATGGCCATGAGCGGATGGTTCAGAACGCCCGTACGTTTGCGACCGGCATTGCTGACCGGGCTCTGGCCCTCGATGAACTCCTGGTCACGCAGCCGGACCTGCTGCCGTTGCTGCAATATGAGGGCTTTACAGTTCAGCGCGTCGATCGTGTCCCAGTGCGTCCCGACCGGCACTGGCCGCACAATGACGAAATCACCTCAACGGTGCACCAGCATCTGGAAGCTCGCGGTGTCGCGCGTGTCGATGATGTTGCGATGTGGTACCTGATCCGCGGCGGGTCGCGATTTGTCATGTTCTTCCCATCGGTGCAGGGAGGTTTTCTCGAGATTGTGGCAGCCACCAACGTGACCCGCAGCGGGTACGGTTCATCTGCCGGGGCGACCGTCAGTCTGTTCCTGCTGCTGGTGGTGGGATTTGTCCTCTATACAACCAGGCGCTCGACGCGGCAGCTTTCACGATTCGCTGTGGCTGCGGAACAGCTTGGGTCCGGCAGCGCGGCCGATCCGCTGCCCGAGAAAGTTGGGCCCAGGGAGTTACGCCGTGCAAGTGCTGCATTCAACCGTATGCAGGAGAAAGTGCTGGGCCTCCTTGAAGAGCGGTCCGGGATGCTGGCGGGTATTTCACATGATCTCAGAACCCTCGCGACCCGCCTCAACCTGCGCCTCGAAGAGATTACCGATGAAGACAAACGTGCGCTGGCGCAGCGCGACATAGAGGTCATGACGGGGATCCTCGACCAGGCCCTGACGTTTGCGAGGGACGAACACTCGGACGAGGACTTTGTCGATGTGGATGTGGGTTCTCTGCTCGAAAGCCTGGTTCACGATGCCGAAGATGCAGGCCACACAGTCAGTTTCACGGGAGAACAGGTGTCACCTGTCCGTGCTCAACGGATGGGTGTGACGCGTCTTTTTGCGAACCTCCTGGACAACGCGATCAAATACGGTGGCTCCGCCACAGTCTCATTCTCCAGAGAAGGTGTGCGCATTGCGGATCCGGGTCCCGGCTTCGACCCGGAACAGGCACAGGTAGCGGTGCAACCCTACGTGCGCCTCGACGGTGGGCGCTCACAGAATATCCCCGGTTCGGGACTTGGGCTCGCCATCGCTGAAAACGTGTGCCGGCGGCATGGCTGGGAATTGAGATTTGAGCGTGATGACGGCGGCTTCGTTGCCGCCGTTGTATTCTAGAAACTAGTAACAATGGGGTCTGACCCCATTGTTACTAGTTTTACTCGAAGCGGAACGTACCCTGATCGATCACCACGTCCCCGTCCTGGTTTTCGGTACGGAATAACGCGGTGTTGCCGTCCACCCAGATTTTGACGGTCAGCGTGTCGCCTGGAATAACCGGTTTGGAGAAACGGCTGTTCATCGCTTTGAAACGTGCAGCGTCACCGCCACAAAGTGCGTGAAGCAGGGCCCGGCCGGTGAATCCCCAGGTGCACAGACCATGCAGTATCGGTTTGTCGAAACCACCCATCGCCGCAAATGACGGATCGGAATGCAACGGATTCCTGTCTCCTGACAGCCGGTAGGTGAGCGCCTGGTCCTCACGGGTCTCGTAGACCACCTCATGATCCGGAGCGCGATCGGGGTACTCGAGCTTCTCGCTCGGTCCGCGTTCGCCGCCCCAGCCGCCTTCGCCGCGGCAGAAAAGCTGGGTACGGGTCTTGAGCAGGGGCTCTCCAGTCGCCGTATTGGTCGACGTGGATTCGAATTCGAGGACAGCGGCTGAACCTTTGTCCCAGATGGCGGTACATTCTCCGATGCTTTCGATTTCCCCGTCGGGTGGGATTTCGTCAAAGAGCTCGATTCCCTGCTCACCGTGGACCATCAGGGCCGGGTTGTAGCTGCCGATCTGATCCCACGGAGCCCCGCCACCGCCGATGATGACCGCAAACGTCGGCAGGACCTGTTGTGGTGTGTCTTTGGTGTTTTCTGTCGTGTACTGCAGTTCATCGAGGCCGGCGCCGACGCCAACGGCATAGAGGAGGGCGTCTTTACTGGTCCAGCTGCGCTTGCCTGGTGTGCCTTTGACACCAACGGCTTCAGGCTTGATAGGCATGAGAGTTCTCCCTTCTTTTCACATTCATTTTCGTTTGGGTTAACCATAAACGAGCTTTTTCGCCATTGGAATGAGCCGGGTTGTCTGTGTATGGTGGATCGCTTCGGGGGGAAAGACGGAATAACCATGACAGAGACCATGCGTGGCCGTGTAGCGGTCGCCGGGGTAGGCGAGACCGCATACTACAAACGTGGCGAAGCGCCTGATGCCGAATTCAAGCTTGCGCTCAACGCCATCATTCAGGCTTGCGAAAGTGCCGGGATCGATCCAAAAGATGTCGACGGATTTGCGTCATACAGCAACGATCGCAGTGACCCATCACATCTTGCTGCAGCACTCGGATGTAAAGAACTGACCTTTTCGAACATGCAGTGGGGTGGCGGCGGTGGTGGCGGATCCGCTGCGGTGGCGAATGCGGCGGCGGCGATCCACGCCGGGCTTGCCGACACCGTTGTCGTGTTCCGCGCACTTGCGCAGGGACAGTTCGGCCGGTTTGGGCAAGGCCCACGGCGCAATACGATTGCAGGGGACATGGCCTACACCGTGCCGTATGGATTGATGTCACCCGCTCAGATGTTTGCGATGAAAGTTGTGCGCTTCATGCATGACTTTGGTGTTGAACAGTCTGCACTCAGGGCGATATCGCTGGCCTGTTACCACCACGCGCAGAACAATCCTCGCGCCGTCATGCACGGACGTCCCCTGGACGAACAGAAATACGACGAATCGCGCTGGATTGTGGAACCGTTTCATCTTTTCGACTGCTGCCTCGAAAACGACGGGGCGGCAGCGATGGTGCTTGTCTCGGCAGACCGCGCCAGAGACTTCGACCACAAACCGTGTTACGTGCTCGGCGCGATGGGTGGTTCCCACTACCGGGCAGGCGCTTCTGTACACAACACGCCGGACTACGCGAGCTCAACATTCAAAACGCTGGCGCCGCGCCTGTACGACATGGCAGGAGTGACAGCGAAAGATGTGGACGTTCTGCAGAGCTACGAGAACTTCACGGGTGGTGTGCTCATGAGCATCGTTGAGCACGGCTTCTGCGAACCGGATGAGTGCAACGAGTTTTTCACGAAAGAGCGTTTCACGGCACCAACCGGGGATCTCCCTCTCAATACAAGCGGGGGTAACCTGGCCGAGTGTTACATGCACGGTCTGGGCCTGAACATCGAAGCGGTGCGCCAGGTGTGGGGGGACTCGACCAGCCAGGTTGAGGATGTGGACGTCTCGATGGTGATATCGGGACCGATGGTGACACCTGTGAGCAGCTCTATTTTCGGCAGCGAAGCGACCGTTTAGGGGTAAGAGGAGGATAACGATGAGCGAATACTATCTGAATCCGGGCCTGGCCCAGCCGGCTGCAACGCCGGTGGATGAACCCTACTGGTCGGGCTTAAGGGACAACGTGCTCAAGGTTCAACAGTGCGGCAGCTGCGGCGGCTATCAGTGGGGACCCGAGTGGATCTGTCACCACTGCCACAGCGACCAGGTCAGTTTTGTGGACGTTGAACCGAAAGGTGTGATCTACAGTTATGAACGGGTCTGGCACCCCGTACATCCCGCGCTGGCCGAGCAGGGTCCTTACATCGTGGTCCTTGTCGAGTTACCTCACGCCGGCAACGTTCGGATGGTTGGGAACCTGCTCGGAGACCCGGAGGCTGAGGTCATCATTGGCGCGGAAGTGGAAGGTGTGTTCGAACACCACGAGGACGGCGATCCGCCGTTTACACTGCTGAATTGGCGAGTTGTTTGAGGAAAGGTAGATGACGGATATACAAGGCTATTGCGACGAGCGATTCGCTCCGGTCCGGGAGCGTTTTCTGGTCAACTTCGAGGAAAAAGGCGACCAGGGTGGGTCTGTAGCGATATCGCTCGAAGGGGAGATGGTTGTGGATCTCTGGGGCGGTCACCGGGATATCGCGGGTGAGTTACCCTGGGAGGAGGACACAATTGTCAATGTCTACTCCACGACCAAAACGATGAGTTTCATGTGTGCGTTGCTCCTGGCGGACCGTGGTGACATTGACCTCTACAGCCCCGTGTCGGCCTATTGGCCGGAGTTTGCCCAGAACGGTAAAGAAGGTGTGGAAGTCAGGCATTTCCTGAGTCACAGCGCCGGGCTTTCGGGTATGGACGAACGTATGTCGGGTGACGACCTCTACGACTGGGACAAGGTGGTGGATGCGCTCGCGCGGCAGGCACCCTGGTGGGAGCCGGGCACAGCCAGCGGCTATCACGCCCTGACCCAGGGTTATCTCATCGGTGAGGTGGTGAGACGTGTCACCGGCAAAACGCTGGGACAGTTTTTTGCCGAGGAGATTGCGGGGCCCCTGGGGGCAGATTTCCATATCGGAACGGCGGAGGAACATTTCCCACGTATTGCCGAATTGATAACCCCGGAAGAAAACCTCGCGCAGGCGACAGACACAGACAGGGATTCCATTGCGAACCGCACCTTTCGCAATCCCGCTGCAGATGCATCGGTGTCCGGCACCACGGGCTGGCGTACAGCGGAAATCCCGGCTGCTAACGGCCATGGCAACGCCAGGGGTGTCGTTCGTGCTCAGACCCCGATGGCCAATGGCGGGTCAGCGTTTGGTGTGGACCTCATGAGCGCGGAGGGTGCTGCACGGATATTTGACGAACAGATCCGCGGTGAGGATCTGGTCCTCGGTGTGGATATGCGATTCGGTATGGGCTATGGCCTGACTTCGGATGTGATGCCCATGGGTCCAAATGAGCACATTGGTTACTGGGGTGGCTGGGGTGGTTCGACCATCGTCGTGGATCAGGATGCACACATGGTGGTGTCGTACGTCATGAACAAGATGTTCCCGGGTGTGCTGGGTGACACAAGAGGATTCAGCCTGCTGCAAGCAGCTTACGGCTCGTTGTAGGAAAAAGCTGGTTCGCTCTGTAGGAGCGGCTTCAGCCGCGATTCTTCTTAACCTGAAAGACGCTCCTCAACCACATCCCAGTTGATGTTGTTGAAAAACGCATCGATGTAGCGGCCCGCCGCGGCACCATAATCCATATGGTAGGAGTGCTCGTACATGTCGAGCACCAGCAGTGGCGCCGTGCTCGCAGGTGAATGCATGTGGTCTGCCATCCAGTAGTTTTCGAGCGTCCCGAAGTGACGGTTGTACCCGAACACAACCCAGCCTGAACCGCCGCCGAGACCGGCAGCAATACGCCGGAACTCCGTTTCCCAGCGATCAAAAGTGCCGAATTGAGCGGAGATGATGGAGCGCATGTTCGCGGAGGCTTCCCCGCTGCCGCCCAGGTTGTCGAAGTACTGTTCGTGCAGGATGACAGAACCGGTTCGCATCAGGTGTTCGCGCTTGAGGTCGTTGTAGACGAACGCCTGCAGATCCTTGTCTGATAGTGCTGCGTTGAGTCGCTTGTTTATTGCGTTGAGGGCTCGAACGGACCCGCCGTAGTTGTTTTTCCAGTGGGATTCGATCAACCCACGCGACAGGCCGGATAACCTGTCCGCTGGAAAGGGCAGGGGTCTGAGGTTGTGATCTTCGGCGAACGGTTTACGGGGGAATCCTGGAGCGTTCGCTCGAGCGGTCGCACTGGCGGCGAGGCTGGCTGCTCCCAGAGCGAGCACATGGCGGCGAGAGAGTCCGTTAGTCATAGATTGTCCTCGTTCAGGAGCTTTTGTTTTGCGGCTTCCAGCTCAGCCAGGCGCTCCGGGTCCGACCGGGGATATTCAAGGCCGAGAGCCATGAGGGTTTCAGCCATGATGCGCGCCACCAGGCATCGCATTGTCGGTTTGTGGTCCGCCGGGATGATGTACCACGGACACAGATCACTGTGCGTGGCTGAGATCGCTTCCTGGTACACGTGGCGGTAGTCGTCCCAGAAATCGCGTTCAACGACATCCTGAGGGTCGAACTTCCAGTGTTTACGTGGCCGGTTGATCCGGGCCAGCAGCCGCTCTTTCTGTTCCTCGCGTGACAGGTTGAGGAAAAACTTCACAATGTGAATGCCGTTTCGTGTGAGGTGCTCTTCCAGGGCGCTGATATCTCCAAACCGGGACTGCCAGAAGGCTTCGTCCAGGGCCGGGTGCGGCATGTGGCGGGTATCGAAGAGTTCCGGGTGCACCCGCATGATGATGACTTCTTCGTAGAACGACCGGTTGAACACGCCAATCTGACCGCGCCTCGGCATCTCGCGCCAGTAGCGCCAGAGATACGAGTGAGCGGTCTCGTTGTGTGTCGGCTCCCGGAAATTGGCGACGTGGACACCCTGTGGATTCACGCCGGACAGGACGTGTTTGATGGTCGAGTCTTTGCCTGAGCAATCCATCCCCTGGAAGAGGAACAGCACTGCCTGCGAGCGGTCTGCGTAAAGCAGTTTCTGCTGATCGACAATGGCCGATACCGTTTTATTCAGAGTTTCGCGGAGCAGACCTTCATCGGGATCGTCACCCAGTCTCGTCGGGTAAGAGTCGAGTGTGCGGTTTACGTCGTATAGGTGTTCTCTCATGCGACCCG
>JANQFF010000321.1 GCA_028277965.1 Pseudomonadales bacterium | reverse complement strand
GTTTTCTCCACGAACCCCATTGTCAGAAAATTTTACAAATTGGGAAGCCAGGACACATATACTTTTTTATATAGGCGCTATCTAATTGAAATAACTACTAGTGTCCCGTCCTGTTAATTTGTTCAATTACGCTACTGACTGACCCGATGATCTCATCGGCCGTCTTCGTCCACCGGAATGGCTTCGGATCCTCATTGTTCATCTCGAGGTAATCGCGTATCGCTTTATCAAGAGCGGGCACTGATCGAAGCGTTCCGCGTCGCAACTGATGCTCCGTCAGCGTTGCGAAGAATCGTTCGACCAGATTAATCCATGAGCTATACGTCAGTGTGAAGTGACAATGGAAGCGTGGATGACGCAGGAAGCTAGAGCTGGACCCCACTGACCGTGCAGCAGCTGGACTGAGATAAGTGTTTCCCTCATGATGAGCGATACGCTCAGGAGCGAAGCAATGAGACGTAAGAGACGAACCCACTCGCCGGAATTCAAAGCCAAGGTCGCGCTGGCAGCCTGCCAAGGCGACATGACCATGGCGGAGTTGGTCAAGAAGTTTGACGTGCACGCCAACCAGATCACCGACTGGAAGAAGCAGCTGCTGAGCAATGCGCCGGATGTGTTCGGCAAAAGCGCTCAGAAAGCCGAAGCCTCCGAGGAGACCATCGAGCAGCTCCACGCCAAGATCGGGAGGTTAACGATGGAAAACGATTTTTTAGAACGAGGGCTCGAAAGGATTCACGGGCCCAGAGGAAAGAAATGGTAGATCGATCAAATCCCCTGCCGTTGACGCGCCAGTGCGCACTGCTGGAGTTGCCCCGATCGACGTTTTACCACGTGCCCAAGCCCGTCTGTGACGAAGAATTGGAGCTGATGACGCTGATCGACCGCTGCCATCTGGATCACCCGTTCTATGGCAGCCGTCGGATACGGGACTGGTTGGAAGACCGTGGCCATATCGTCAACCGCAAGCGCATCCGGCGACTGATGCGCACGATGGACCTGGCGGCGCAGTATCCTAAGCGCAATTTGAGTCTGGCCAACCAGGCGCACACGGTGTATCCCTACCTGCTGCGGGACTTGGTCATTGACCGCCCCAATCAGGTCTGGGCCACGGACGTGACGTACGTGCCGATGGCCCAAGGCTTTGTGTACCTGGTGGCGGTGATGGATTGGTACTCGCGCAAGGTGCTCTCATGGCGCGTGTCGAACACGCTGGACGCAAGCTTTTGTGTCGATGCCCTGGAAGAGGCGATTGCGGAATACGGCGCTCCTGAGATCTTCAACACCGATCAGGGGAGCCAGTTCACCAGCGAGCACTTTACAAGCGTTCTCAAGCGTGAAGGCATTCGCATCAGCATGGACGGCAAGGGTCGCTGGCTGGACAACGTGTTCGTGGAACGCCTGTGGCGCAGCGTGAAGTACGAGGAGGTCTATCTGCGGGCCTACGACAGCATCAACGCCGCGAGGGCATCGCTGGGCCGATACTTCAGGTTCTACAACACGGAGCGGCGACACCAATCGCTTGACCGGCGTACGCCGGAGGACGTGTACTATGAAACCGCTGCCAGACTGGCGGCATAACCCGGGATTGCACTTATCAGGCTGTCCAATTTACGGGGACCATTTCT
>JANQFF010000317.1 GCA_028277965.1 Pseudomonadales bacterium | reverse complement strand
AACCTCTCACATGCTCAGAGCTTCACCGCGTTTTCACTACCAAGGCGTCGTGCCGCAGGTAATATCTGGATATTGCCAAGGTGCGCAACGCAGGTAGAGAAAACGCGGGAAGCTCCCGAAAGGCGCGTCCTGCGGGGCTTTGTAGCTGTGTTGGACTCTTTGGCAATGGGGCCCGCCATTCCCTGCAGAGCCCGCCTTGCTAAAAGCCCCGCAGATACGCGCTGAGCGCGCGATAGGTTTTTTAGAGGTGCCTTTTAGCCGCGATTGTTTTACGTCAGTTGCCCACTGCCGTCGTGCAGCGTATCGACCAGGTGTGACGCGTCGTTGAATCGTCGCACCATGATCTGCTGTTCCATCATCACGATGTGTGTAATTGAGCCGTTGTCTGCTCCGTTGAAGGCGAAAGGTCTCGATCCAGTGGCATGGGCGACAACGTGAGCCACGATACCGCCGTGAACCACGGCGACGACGAGCTCATCAGGGTGATTGTCTTTTATCCGGTTGAGGCCGCTCATGACACGGTTGTTGATGGTCTCCCAGCTTTCGGCGCCCGGTATCACATCCCAGCGTTGTTCAGCATGCATACGCTGAAAAACGGGATCCTGCTCAGCGGCTTTCATACGTAATAGCCCGCCTTCCCATTCACCAAGAAAGACTTCCCGTAAATTGGGTTCGACAATCGGCTCGATTCCCAGGTGCTCAGCCAACGGGGCGGCAGTCTCTGAGGTACGGCGCAGATTGGTGACGTAGATTGCGCCTATCGGTTCGTGACGCAAACGGTCTCCAACACGCTGAGCCTGTTCCCGGCCGTTTGGATGAAGTTCAGGATCTCCATGACCATCAACGAGCGGAAAAGGGTTGTCTGCCGTCGCGGCTCGGGATTCACCGTGACGCACGAGCAGAATCTCAGTTGCGCCCGGTGGCCGCTGAAAGCTGTGTTGCCGGTACTCTTTAGCCATCTGCGCTTTCGTTCGAGGTTTGAGTGGGACTGCACGACCAGCCGAGGGTTTTCAGTTTCTCGACGAATTTCTGCGCCTGTGCTTCGCAGTAGCCTGTCTGATTCTGAGCTCGCCAGAGAATCAGAGACTGGTGTTCGGTCGGCTTTTCGTAAAGGACTTCACAGGGTACGGGTTGGCCTGGTTCGGTATAAACGACAGTGACGACACGGGTCATACTGCCCTGTTCACAGACCTCTTTGGCCATGACAAGTCCGGGGATCGTCGCGGCGCTGGCTAGGATCAGAAACGCTGTCCTCACGGCCGGTACCAGAAAGCCGGGGCATCAGTCCGTGATGCCTTCCGTGCAAGCCTGGCCCAGTGGCACAGGTAGCTGCGCGTATTCTGGGGATCGATAATCTCTTCAATCTCGAAGTACTCAGCTGACCGGAACGGTGACCGGAGCCGGTTCAGGCGTTCGGTGATTCTGGCGAGGTGCTCGTCGTAGTCATCCACCTCAGCGAGCTCGGCTTTGTAGGCGACTTCAATACCACCTTCTATCGGCAACGACCCCCAGTCTCCCGATGGCCATGCCGCGCGCAGATGATGGGCGCCGGGTTTGTGATTGGCGGCACCTGCCACCCCAAATGCTTTGCGGATGACAACGCAGCAGAACGGGACGTTTGCCTGGCCAAGCGCTGCGAGTGCGGCCGATCCGTAGCGGATAGTGGCTTCTTCTTCCGACTGTGGTCCGATGAGAAAGCCGGGGCAGTCTTCGAGATGAACAATAGGCAGGTGAAAAGTGGATGCCAGGTCACACAGGCGGATCAGTTTTCGTGATGCATCTGCAGTCCAGGCACCGCCGTAGACCCGGGGGTTCTCCGCGAATATGGCAACGGGTATGCCATCCAGGCGTGCAAGCCCGGTAATGATGGAACGACCCCATCTGCGTCCGATCTCGAAGAACGATCCCTGGTCGCAGACCGATTCCACGATGGTGTGCATCTTGTACACCTTGCGTGGATCCTTCGGCACAATTTCCAGGAGTGCCGGATCGCTTCGGTTCGGGTCGTCGTCGCTCTCAGTGAGCGGCGGCAACTCGTCGACTGAGCTCGGCAGGTACGACAGGAAACGTTTGGCCATCTCGAAAGCTTGCGTCTCACTGCCTGCTTCGTCGTCAATTGCCCCGTTACGGGTGTGGATTTTGGAGGAGCCCAGTTCCTCCTTGCTCACGTTGCCCTGGCTTGCCCAGTCGACCAGTGCGGGTCCGGCGATCATCATCTGTGCACTGTCGCGCACGATGACTGAATAGTGAGCCGTTGCGACCCGGGCAGCGCCTATACCGGCCACGGACCCGAGCGCGAGGGAAACGGATGGCGCCACACGCAGCTGTGTCACAACGGTTTCCCATCCCGCCACCTGAGGGATATACGTGCGCCCGGCCATTTCGATTGTTTTGACTGAACCGCCTCCCCCCATCCCGTCCACAAGACGGATGTGAGGCAATCGGAGTTCCACGGCGAGACCTTCAGCGCGAAGACGTTTTCCGGCTATGGAAGCGTCTGCTGAACCGCCGCGAACGGTAAAGTCATCGCCCGAGAGAATGACCGGACGACTGTCAATCTCGGCAGTGCCAAAAACGAAGTTCGAAGGGGTGAACGTTTTCAGGTCACCTTCATCGTCGTATTCGGAGACCCCCGCGAGCGTGCCGATTTCGTGAAAGCTCCCCTCATCGGAGATTTCATCGATACGCTCGCGGATGGTGAGTTTGTTGAACTCGTGCTGGCGGGCAACCTTGTCCTCGCCGCCCATTTGAAATGCGAGCGCCTCTCGCGCCCGCATTTCATTGATCTCCTCCTCCCAACTCATGTATCAGACTCTTTCTGATCAGGCACGGGTACCGGTGATATCTGATTCTCCAAAGGCGCCGAGCTTTACCTTGCCCGTGAGATCATCACCGCTGACGGTGACTGCAAACTCCAGGGTCATGGCCATGGGAGAGGTGATGTCGGCTTTCCAGGTAAGGTTGTCGCCGTCAATGGCACCGTCCTGGATTTCCATTTCCCCCTGCGGGCCGGCCATCTTGCCTGTGAGCGCACCACCATCTGTTGAGAGGGTCAGCGTGCCGTTTTGAGCCCCCATCGGGGTGTTGATTGTCGTATTCCAAGTGCCGTCTGCGCTCATAAGGCAGTCCTTTTGTTTGTTGTAAGGGAGGGGGAGTATGGCACACGATTCGACCGTGGCAAGGCTGCTTGTTAGGGTTGAAGCGTGGGAATAGGCGAACTCAAAGAAGGCCCTCTGCACGCAACGTTGAAGGCTGCATATGCACGTGAGGGTGAAGCTGAAGTGCCGGTTGGCAGTTTTGTTGCGGATGCGGTCCGGGACGGGGTGATCTACGAGATCCAGACAGGCAGCTTCAGCGGTCTGCGTCGCAAACTCCAGACACTTCTCGAGTCTTCAGAGGTTGTCCTGGTCCATCCCATAGCGCAGACGACAACAATCGTCAGGGTGCCGGATGATCCAGGCGCGGCGACCACGCGGCGGAAGTCACCCAAAAAAGGCAGTCTGATCAACATCGTGGATCAGCTTGTTTATATCCCCGAGTTACTGGCGCACCCGAATTTGTCCGTGGAAGTGTTGCTGGCGGATATTGAGGAGATACGCTTCTTCGATCCGCAGAAACGAAGGCGCCGTGGTGGCTGGCGTGTACATGAGAAAAGGCTTCTGCAGCTCAAACACCAGTTGCGTCTGAATGGCCCCTCAGATCTTCTCAATTTCCTCGAAGATGAGCTGTGTGATCCTTACACGGTCAAAGAGCTTGCCAGTGCATTGGGTGAACCGGTCGCAATTGCCCAGAAAATGGCTTATTGCCTCAGGCATTCCGGCGTCAGTGAGATGGTAGGAAAAAAGGGGCACGCACATCTGTATTCGGTGAACGCCTAGATTTTGGGTAAAGGCATGCTCAGGAAGCCCTTGTCCAGGAGTTCAGGTGCACGCTGCGCGAGGATTGATCGGGTCAGATCGTTCGCGGCGCGTATTTTTTTAAGCAGGGCCCGATAGCGCGGGTCATCCGTCAGCCCACCGTAGATGCCATTCGGATCTTCGATGAGACCAAAGAACGCCATCCCTGCAAGATTGCGCAGACCGTATTCGTGAGCCAGTTCGAATTGAACAACCGCTTCGTCAATGTCGCCTTCCAGCGCAGCCGCGACGCCGAGGATGAAGTGTTCGCGTTTGGGCAGCTCGAAGGTGCCACCGTTGTCGAGAGCATAGCGCATCGCCTCGATCAGCCACTGGAGGGAATCCTCCATGCCGGCGAGCTTGCGGGCAACCAACCCTTCGACCGGCAGATCGTGCCGCAGAAACCAC
>JANQFF010000303.1 GCA_028277965.1 Pseudomonadales bacterium | reverse complement strand
ACTGGATCGAACCATTGGCGCGACGATGTATTCCAGGTTGCCCATGCGCCGGCGCATTGAATCCGCTTCCACGCGGGTTGAAAAACTGCCGACCTGAACGATGTGTAGTGTGCGGCCGCGTTCATCACGACTGATCACAATTCTCACATCACCCAGGCCATACTTTGCTGCCTGAGTTTCGACCTGACGCGCTGCGGATTCTGCTCCAGTGCGCTGATGATAAGCCCCGACCTGGATGGTGAAGCCAGTGCCGGGGATTGCCGGTGACGTGCTTCCACTGGATGTCGAATGTGAGCGGATGATCGACCAGTCGCTGCTGCCGGTTGCATAGAGCCTGGCTTGTCGGGCATACTCGGCGGCTTCTCTGGCATCGTTGCCCCTGAGTTGATCCTCAGATGATTCCAACAGGGTCGCGGCTTCGTGGTATTTTTTCTGGCGAAAGCAGATCACACCTCTCATTGCCCTGGCTTTGGCGCGGGTTGATGAAGAGGCGTCGCGCTCGGCCTGCTGAAAATGGCTATTAGCCTGCTCCAGGTGACCGGCCTGGTAATCACACAATCCTGCCAGATATGCAGCGTCTGCTCGATCAGCTCCACGAGTCCGGGACATGACCTCTGTCGCCTGCGTCCCCGCTGCGTGATAATCCATCAGTCGATATTGCTGCAATGCACCGGCCAGCGAGGCTTCACTTCCCGCCTGCTTCGGTGTCGACTCACACCCCCCCACCACACCACACCCCACACACAAGAAGACGGCTAACGTTATTCCAGATATTGAGTTCAAAATATTCATCATGGTTCCTGTTTCCGTATCCCCGGGAGACATCTCGTCCTGCCGCCCGCTCCGAATTGGTGCAAATCGTATGGGCACATTATCGTACAGTTTCTGTCATTGGAACCAAAATTCACCTGGGATGATATGCCATGCGAGTCTTACTCCCGATCCTCCGTCAGCTTATTCGATCGCCGCGGCGTATTGTGGCGGTCGATGATCAGCGTTCATGGAAAGCGTACCAGATGTATTTCGGAGCGTTGCATCTGGCTCGCACGATCGAGCGGTCCAGCGATCTCCCACGCATCGGCGTGATGCTTCCCACGTCCGGTGTTTTTCCCATGACCATGATCGCCACCTGGCTGCTGAGTCGGACGGTGGTACCGTTGAATTACCTGCTCAAGGGATCGGATCTGAAGTATGTCATCGATGATGCGGGTCTCGATCTGGTAATTACGGCGGGCAAGATGCTGGAGATGTTCGGCCCGCTACCCGATTCGGTCAAAACACTTCTGTTGGAGGAGCAGTCGTTCTCCGGCATTCCCCCATTCCGCCGAGCCAAACGCCAACCTGACGATGCGCTGGCGGTGCTGCTTTACACCTCCGGCACATCGGGCAAGCCCAAGGGGGTCATGCTTACATCCGCCAACATTGCAGCCAATGTACGTCAGTGCATCGACTGGGCGAAGTTTACGAAAAATGATGTCATGCTCGGCGTGTTGCCCCAGTTCCACAGTTTCGGCCTGACTGTGCTGACCGCACTCCCCTTATCCGTCGGTTGCAAAGTGATATACCTGGCTCGTTTCCTGCCCAAGAAAATGCTCGGGCTGCTGCGCGAACATCGACCCACTGCGTTCATCGGCATTCCATCGATGTATAACGCATTGCTGCACGCAAAGTCCGCCACGGCTGACGATTTCGGTTCGCTGAAATATGCAGTCTCAGGCAGCGAGCCGTTACCCGATGCGGTGTACACAGGATTCCGTGACAAGTTCAACTGCATTATCAATGAAGGGTACGGCCTGACGGAGACCGCACCCGTGACGAATTGGTGTCGGCCTCAGGAACACAAGCCGCGTAGCGTCGGCCCGGCATTACCCGAAGTGCAGGAGAAGATCGTTGATGCTGAAGGCAATCCCGTTCCTGACGGTGAAGAGGGTGAGGTCTGTATCAAAGGCCCCAATGTCATGGAAGGGTATTTCAAACTGCCGGAGGAAACGGCGAAGGTCTTTGACGATGCGGGTTATTTCAAGACCGGCGACATCGGGAAAATTGATGAGGACGGACACCTGTTCATCACCGGGCGACTCAAGGAAATGCTCATCATCGGTGGCGAGAATGTCTTCCCCCGTGAGATCGAGGAAGTAATCAACACACACCCCTCCGTGCATGATTGTGCAGTCATCGGTATTACCGATCTATCACGTGGTGAGATTCCGCTGGCATTTGTCGAATTGAATGAGGGTGAGGAATTTGATGAGACGGCGCTTCGCTCTCATTGCCGAGATGCTCTGGCCGGGTACAAGGTACCCAAGGAGATTCGGCATATCGACAAGCTGCCTCGCAATCCCACCGGTAAGATCATGAGGCGTGAATTGAAGCCGTGAAGATAAAGATGTCCCCCAGGCAGAGCCTGGGGCTAAAGGTGGATGGGCGTGATGTGGGGGTGTAAATGTGTGGGTTGGACAAGCCGGATTGGAGCGAGCCGCAGGCGAGC
>JANQFF010000290.1 GCA_028277965.1 Pseudomonadales bacterium | reverse complement strand
TGGGCAAGCTGATAAGTCGCTTCTTTGGTGCCCATCAGGTGCATCCGGAGCGTGTAGTCCCTGGTCAGACCAGCACCCCAGGCGTTGTATGGCAGTTCGAGTAACGTCCAGCCGATGTATACGCCGACTATCCACAACGCGAGGTAACCCGCACCCGCGTCCGGTGGGGGACTCAGTAACATCCAGGTGGACAGGCCGAAGACCGGGATGCCAACTCCCACGAGTGCGCGATGGCTTCCGAATGGGGTGCGCAGGCGGTCGGCCAGGCGACCCACAATCGGGTCGGTGATGATGTCGGCCATACGTGCGGCAAAAAGAACGACGCCAACGGTGGCTGCGTTTATGCCGACATCACCAGCGTAGAATTGGGGGATCGTGACGGCGAGAGGAAAAGCCACAAAACCCAACGGCAGCCCTCCCAGTGCAAAACTGTAGATGCGCAGGCGCGATGTGCTCTGGGTGTTGCTCATGTGTTTTGACCTGGATTCATCCTAACAGTAAGTTCTGTGTCAGACAGATTCAAAACATCTCGGAGTCGTGCGATGAACGAGTTTCGTGGCCGATGGGTTGGACCTTTGCTGGTGCTCAGTTGCACTCTGGGTGGTTGTACGATCTGGCCACCGGACGTTCCTGATGTGTCATTACCCGGAACGCCGCTTCGATTTGTTGTCCTTGGCGACACGGGTGCAGGTAACACAACGCAATTCGAGGTGGGCAAAGCCATAGAGGATGTCTGTACGGCGAGGGGATGTGATTTCATTCTATTGCTCGGAGACTACATCTATCCGACCGGAGTGGATGGTCCGACGGACGCCCAGTTTGCTGACAAATTCGAACTACCTTACGAAAACGTCGACGCGACTTTCTACGTTGCGCTCGGCAACCACGACTACGGTGGCGGTGGGGCCGGCTACGAGTATGAAAAGGCTGGGTATCAGATCGAGTACTCCGAGTACTCTGAGAAGTGGAAGCTACCGGCGCACCACTATGGCTTTAAGGTGGTCGGGGGTCCAGCCACGGTGGATTTTTTTGCTCTCGACACCAACTCGATGTTCTATCGGCTCGCCTTCTTCCAGAAGCTTTGGCTACGGCGAGTGTTGGATGAGTCGACAGCCAATTGGAAGATCGCTTTCGGACACCACACGTATAAGTCGAACGGCGAGCACGGTAACGCTGGGAACTACGATGAGCTGGGGACAATGTTAGGCACCACGTCGGAAGTAACAGGACAACGCATCAAAGAGTTCTTCGATGAGCATCTGTGCGGAAAGGTCGATCTCTACCTCGCAGCACACGATCACAGCATGCAACTGCTACAGCCGCAATGTGGGATGGAGCTGATTGTCTCCGGATCAGGCGCCAAGACCACTGACATCCGCATGCCCAGATTCAATCCGTGGCGCTGGGACAGTTCCAGGGAATGTACCGGAGATCCGCCGCCTGCAACCGACGGGGAAGTCCACAAGGCCGGTTTTGTGTATATCGAGATCAATAACACGACGTCGATGAACGTCGACTTTTATCTCAACGATGCCCCCAACCCACCGAAACTATGCAGAGAGTTTGTGATTCCCTGAACGCTAGCGCGGTTTGTCTCCGGCAATGGTCAGCCGGTGCATGTACCGACGCTCACCGTGATAGTCATTTAAGGCGTAATGATTGAGGCAGCGGTTGTCCCAGAACGCCAACGAACCGGGCTCCCAGTGAAAGCGAGTTGTGAGTGCAGGCTGGGTCATGTGCTGCTGGATCCAGTCGAGTAGCGGACGACTCTCACCGGTTGTCATCCCATCAAAACGAACCGTGTGGCCTCGACTGAAGTAGATGCCTTTGCGGCCGGACTCAGGGTGTGTGCGAATGAGAGGATGCACCGGTGTTTCGTTGAGCACACCTTCATCACTTGTGCCTTCCATCGATCGGTTACCCTGGGAGGATGCGTTGTCGCGATCGGCAATCGTCTGCAGGATGTTCCGCACGTTGTACTCAACATCGAGAGATTCGAGTAGCGTCTGCATCCGTGGAGACAGCGCCTCGAACGCCCTGATGCCATTCGCAAACAGCGTGTCACCACCCCTGGTCGGCGTCTCTACCGCGTAGAGCATCGTGCCCATGGGTGGAGTTTCGCGATAAATCAGATCTGTATGCCAACCGCCGCCGAAGTTGGTTTTCTCGTCCGGCTCCTTGATGACGGGTATGATTTTGGGGTGACCGGGTAGAGGTGCTACAAAAGGATAGTCTTCCAGCTCGCCGAAGCATTCACCGAATGCAACTTGTTGGGCAGGATCGAGTGATTGATCGCGGAAGAATAAAACATGGTACTCGACAAAGGCGTCGCGTATATCAGCAACAATTGCATCTGACATATCTTTGGAGAGATCAATGCCGGTGATCTCCGCGCCGCAGGCACCTGGTACAGGTGTGATGTTCACGCTGTCAGCTTCACCTTTGACTTATCGGGTGCGGTGTCGTTCCCCAGTTGCCACGCGACCGGCTTTTCTCCAACCACCGATATCCGCTGACCAATCCGCTCGGCCGGCCAGTAATCCCAGATCGCATGATGCAACGCGGCGCGGTTGTCCCAGATTGCGATGGCGTTCTCCGACCATCGAAACCTGCACTGAAAATCCACGCGTTCCACATGATTGAACAGAAATTCCAGCAGCGCTTTACCTTCCTCTTTAGGCAGATCGTTGATCTGTATCGTGAACTCCCGGTCTACAAAAAGCACAGGGCGTTCAGCATCGACATGTTTGCGTACCACTGGATGATCGTTTTCCGGCCAGCCCTCGGATTCGGCCGAGGTGAATTTGAACAGATGCCGGAAGGGTCGCTCGCCGGAGTGCAATGCCGTGAGACCATCGAGCAGCACTTTCATGCGATCAGACAACGCGTCGTAAGCAGCCCGCAGATCCGCAAATAGCGTGTCACCGCCAACAGGTGGAATCTTCTGTAGCTGTAGGATGCTCGCCTGAGGTGGGCACTCGTCACAGGACACATCCGAGTGCCAGCGGTTACCGGCAGCGACCCGGGTATCTTCTTTTACCTGCATGCTCATGAAGCCCGGAAACTCAGCGGGTTTGTTCCGCGCGGCGGGGTGCACGTGTATCTCGCCGAATCGTTGCGCGAAGGCACTATGCTCTTCAGCCGTCAACCCAGGTTGGTTGCGCAGGAATATGACGCCGTAGTCGGTAAACGCCTGGAAAAGATCGTCGAACTCACCGTCTGTCAGACGCGTCACGTCAAGGCCGACAAGTTCGGCACCAAATGCCGGGGTAAAGGGCTGAATATCCATGGCCTCGATTGTAGCGGAATTCCGGCGCTATACTCAGACCAGGACATTTAGGGGAACAAAATGAGCCAGCCGAGCTTTATACCGTTACTCAATTCGATTGCCGTCAACGAGGCCAAGGGCGAAAAACTCCTGCAGACCTGGGCAGACAATGCCAAAGACCTGGATCTCAAAGCCGCGTTGCAGTTTGTCGCCATCCGCGAGGGTGAGCACGCCTGGGCGTTCACCAAACGGATGTGTGAGCTTGGCTACGAGGTCGACGAAGAGAGCGCCTACCAGGTGTTCAAGAATTTCGATGAGCTTCTAGCGTGTGCCGCATCCGACGCGAGTGATGCCGAGAAAGTTGCGATCCTTGCCGGTAACCGGGACAAAGACGCCCCGGACCCGTTCCGCGGGTTCTTCAACGACACGACCATCGATCCGCAGACGGGTGAACTGCTCGGGCGCTACATCGCTGAGGAACGTGACAGCGGCCGGTTACTCAGTGCTGAATACGACCGGGTGTGCGCTGCAGCGGAAGGAAACGTTCGGGCGAATGGCGCAACCAGCGAAATGGAGGCGCTCCGGATCTGCGTATCCGAGCTGCAGAAAGACGTGGCCAAACTGCGCAAGAAAGTGAAGAAGATGACGTAGCGGCTATCTGGCCGTATATCCGCCATCTACCGGCAACACAACGCCATTCACAAAACTGGCTGCATCACTGGCAAGAAAACTCGCAACCGTCGCTATCTCCTCAGGCTGACCTAACCGGCCGATGGGATGCAGGTTGGTGATGTATTCCTTCGCCAGTTCTTCGCTCCGAAACTCAGCTGTCATCGGTGTTTCGATGTACCCCGGCGCAATCGCGTTCACGCGCACGCCATGTGGGCCAAAACTCACCGCGTATTGTTTTGTAAGTCCTGAGACACCGTGTTTCGCAGCAACATAAGCACCCGCACCGGACTCGATCTCTTCCGGATCAATCACCGCCGGTCCGGTCAGTCCAACCAGGCCCGCAACGGACGCTGTATTGATGATCGAGCCCCCACCGGCACTCGCCAGCATCGGCGCGCCGTGTAAGAGACCGTAGTACACACCTGAAAGGTTCACGGCGATGGTGCCATCCCAACCATGGCCGCCACCCACACCAGCGTTGTTGAAAATCACGTTCAGACCACCCAACCGTGTGGCCGTGTTGTCGAGGGCGGCTTTCACGTCAGCCTCATTCGACACATCGAGACCCAGCGCATCCGCCTTACCTCCGGCATCGTCAATCAATGCGGCTGTGCCTTCCGCTGCCTGCGCGTCGATATCCGCACACATGACCGACGCGCCGTTCGCCGCCATATCCAACGCGGATGCACGACCGATGCCGCTTCCCGCGCCGGTGATCAGTGCTTTTTTTCCTTCGAGATTGCTCATATCCATCCCCAAAATGTCAGCCGCACAGCTTAACAACTTCGAGTTTCTGAATAACCCCGGAATTCCTCTGTAGGAGCGGCTTTAGCCGCGATAGCGACCTCAACTCACTTGCGTCCTGCACGGAGCTCAGAGCCGACGAGTTACGTTTAGACCGTCTTCTCTCTTTGTTTGACAAAACCCGTTCACAGGCGTTAGCTAGGCCGGTACCGACGCTGCCAGAGGAGGGACCCTTGGACACTCAACGGAAGAAAAATCGGTATACCGCCAGTCTGCTGGCTGCTGCGCTGGCATGGTGCTTATCCGCACAAGCGACACCCCCAATCCCGCCCGCCGAATTCATCTCGCCCAAACAAGAGCAGCTCGCGCGTGTGGAGCCCAGGGATGGTTTTCTTTACATCCCAATTGAGTTCAGGGCGTCTGAAGAGATCGACAGAATCAGTGTCTCCTGGCACGTGATCGATGCAATGACGCTAGAGGCAGATGTGCTCGAACGCGGGCGCCAGCGACTGGAGCAGAAAGAGCAACGCTCAGGAAGTTCATTGGTTGTGGAAGTGCCGGTCATGCAATCTGACGGGCGTTATCTCATTGAATTCGAACTCACCGGCCGAAAAGAACGCAAACAGGCGTTGTTCGACCGATTGCGTGTTTATCAGATCGTCGAGAACGGCAAAGCACGACTGGTGACACCGATTGAACTTCGTCGCGAGGATCAGGCCAGACGGAATGAGGCGTTCCGCAAAAAGCTTCAGGCGCAACCTGATCATCCCGATGTACGTTTGCTTTCTGCTGACACCGTTCAGGTGCCCGAAGATATCGTTCGCACGGCGGCACCGGCCGACCGACAACAAGTGTTGGTAAAGGGTACCGGCCCTGGACGTTCAATCCGCCCATATGTGAAAGACAAAACCCGGGAAAGCTGGAGTGCGCGTGACCCGATCACCGTCCGGGGCCGAGTGATGTACCTGGATTTCGAAGGGACTTGGCGTCCGTTGGTAAATGTCAGCGTTAATCTCTTCGACTCCGATACCTTTGGTGACGATCATCTCGGCACAACCGTCACGGATTGGAATGGCGACTGGTCCTTTACCGTCAATAACAACGACGGGTTTCTGCAAAACGGAAGGGACGTTTACTACCGGTTTCATCTGGGTAACACGCGCTGGCGTGTACGTGACGACGATGCGAACGACTATGTCTGGCAGTCAGCAGTACGCAGCAATGTCTCTGAAGGAAGTATCGTCGACTTCGGCAGCCAAACCGGCATCACGGATCGTGAGTCGATGCAGATTTTCGCCATGATCAATAGGGGCTGGAACCATATCGTCAATGCGGGTGGACAGGATCCCGGCCATGTGGAACTGAAATACCCGGGGAACGGAAGCTTTTGGATGTCGAGTACCGAAACGATCACCATAGACACCGCACACAACACGGGGCCGGATATTGTCTTACACGAGTACGGTCATGCCCTGATGTATTACGCATTTGGTGGTGAGCCCCTTCCCACAGGATCGCACACGTTCGGCGACGATCTGCAGGACAGAGATTTGGCGTATAGCGAAGGCTGGGCGACGGGGTTCATGCTGTCGGTCTGCCCGGATCAGATCTTCGACTGGACTGAGGGCACCACCGAGGGCCCGGGCGAATGGCCTGCTTGCACGACCCAGAACGATACGGGTGGGCAGCAACTCGAACAGTTCTCGGATGCTGGCAACCGGGTAGGCGAACGCAACGAGGGCCGTGTGGCAGCCGCGATCAACGATTTCCGCGATTTTCCAAACGACAACAATGGCGGATCGGAGGATCGCGGACGGGATGGTGAATCCGACGCTAATTCATCCAATCGCATGAGTCTCGCAACCATTTATCGCGACAGCATGTGGGGTTATGTGCATGAAGACTTCCTGGAATTCTGGATCACGCTGGCAGGCAATCTCTCCTCGAGTTCACTTCCGCTTGCAGGCGACGTCATGCAGTACAACTGGATGTCACTCCCTCTCTCGCTAAGTTGTGTGGCTTCGAAAGTTGTAACGGCCGAACAGGAGAACGCAGACGGGCTGTTGGATGGATTGAGAGCGTTTCGCGACCATGGCCTGAAGCCGCTCAAAGCGGGCAGGCAGTGGATCCAGGTCTACTACCGGCATAGTCCGGAACTTGCAATCCTACTGATCAAAGACACGGATGCCCGCCGCGCAGCGATGAACGTCATCAATCACTTTTCAGCCCTGGGACATGCGTTCACTGATCATGACAGGCTGAGTGCCATGGTGTATGAGCAGGTCCAGGTAGTGCCCGAGGATGTGTCGAAGTCGATTAATCAGATACTCAAGACAATCGAGAAAGATGGCAGCCGGGAACTCGTCGCAGAGCTTGTAGAAGTACGACGATCGGTAGCGTCGATGTCGGGACTAACTCTAGGCCAGGCGATCCGTCGGGCTGAAGAGATGGCACCGGCGGAGAAAGGCAGCAACATGGCAGTGGTGCGTCCGGCTGACCTCTCACCGGCCAGCCGAAAAGTGGATTGGGGACTGATCCGGGAATACCTGGGACGGGCTGGGCTTTCTCTATAGGAGCGACGACGCGAATGCATCGTACTTCCTCCGCGAGCGCAATCTTGAATGTTTAAGCCGCGATTCTTCCAGCTCAGATCAGTGCGGCGTTTCCTCCGACGCCAGGAACGTCTTCGAGATCCGTTCCGCATCCGCCAGGATCTCGTCAGCGAGCGCCCATGAAACGGTGTCGAACTGAATCCCAACAAATGCCGTCTTGGACAGCTTGATACACCAGGCGAGCAGATCTTCCTCGACACCGTCTTCGATCAACTGCACTAGAAGGTCGGTGAAGAAGGTGGGGGCTATCGGTTCAGCCTGATCGGCCACGTATTCAATCAGCCGCTCCAGCTTGGGGCGAATGATGGTCTGGACCTCAACAACTGCAGGTTCAATTTCCATGCCAGCAAAATAAGGCGGATGCTGTGAAGGCATTGTCAAAACAGTTCACATCGGCTTCACTGGCGACCCTTCAGCCTATCTGTGTTTGTATCTCTATTTGAGAGAGGCGAGAGAAGAATGACATTGCCCAGGTTTGCACCGCTCATAGCCGCTGTGCTCATCAGCATGGCGTGCAGCACTGCGTCGCTCGCGCAGATGCCATCACACCATACCGAGGGCGGATTCACCAACCCGCATGCAGAGCGTCCTCACTCCGGGTTCTTCGGCATCATCCGAGCCCGGTTCGGGAGCGATTGGCAGAGCTACGATCGCGAACGCGACATCGTGCCGGTCACCGAACCCGCACCTGCGACCGCCGATGAGTTTGCCAATGCAACGGTCACCTGGATCGGTCACGCAACAGTTCTGGTGCAGCATAGAGGGGTCAACGTGCTCACCGACCCCATGTTCAGCAAATACGCATCCCCGGTGTCATTCGCGGGCCCCAGCCGCATCACGCAACCGGCGATCAAGATTGAGGATCTGCCCACGATACACGCGGTCGTGATCTCCCACGATCACTACGACCACCTGGATACAGCGTCCATCCGTGCGCTTGGAGATGAGCCTAAGTACTTCGTCCCGCTTGGCGTAGGAGAGTGGTTCGTCGACAAAGGCATCAGCCCCGAGCGGGTAGTTGAGCTCGACTGGTGGCAGGAGCATTCGATCGAGGTCGACGGCGAGCAGATCACCATCACCGCGACACCCTCCCAACATTTCAGCGGCCGATCACTGACGAATCGCGACGGTACGCTCTGGGCATCCTGGGCCGTGGAGTGGTCAGACTTCAACGCATGGTTTGGTGGCGACACCGGATACAACAATCTGCAATTCAAAGAGATTGGAACGCGCCTTGGCCCCTTTGATCTCGGCATTATCCCAATCGGCGCGTACGAACCGCGGTGGTTCATGGGTACCGTGCACGTCAACCCGAAAGAAGCCGTACTGATCCACGAGGACATCAACGCGCGCCAGTCGTTCGGCATTCACTGGGGTGCGTTCATTCTGGCGGGGGAAGGTGTGCTCACACCTCCTGTGGCCTTGGCGGAAGCGCGCGAAGCGAAGGGCATGGCTGAGGAAGAGTTCAGTACGTTTGCGGTTGGGGAGACTCGGCATTACGCTCCGCTTAAGAAGGTTAGTTCTCGGTAGGAACGGTTTTCGCCCCGATTGTCTTCCTCAGTCCTCGATTGTCCCAACGACAAAAACGTGATGCGGCGTCTTCTCCCTGCTGCCACTTGTAATTTGTGGAGGCGGGGGAATAGTCGAGATAAGCAAAGTGCCCCTTGCCGTCCCTGGCTAAGCATCTTCATCTTCTTGAGCCCCAAGGCTCGCGTCACCGATCCGCTACGCGGACGGGGATAACTCCACACCGCAAAATAACAAAAGGGTGCCACTGGCACCCTTTTGTTATTTGGTGGAGGCGGGGGGAGTTGAACCCCCGTCCGCTGGTCATCCGCTATTGGCTCTACATGCTTAGAGTCCGTCTATTGTTTTAGCTTCAAACGACCCGACGGTCAGGGTGTGATCAGCGAGCCCGATTGGTTTTAACGCTTCAGCCCCGGGCGAGACATCCACGCGATCCTGCTGCTTTGCCGTCGATTTCACCTAGCAGGCAACGGTTCATCGACGTAAGCGGGTTTTTTAGGCCGCTAGTGCGTAGTTTTCGTCGTTGGCAACTATAAAAGTTACAGCGATTGTTTAACGAGAGTCACTACCCTCTCGGCATGCACCGCAAGTTTCAGTACCCGCGTCGAAACCAAGTCGCCCCCATAAACTGGGAATGTGTTAGTTCGACTATCAAACGGAGTGGTTGGTTCCGGATGATGAGTCTGGTCTTGCGTGGCGTTCTGGCTGTCGTGTGTTGCGAAGAAGAATCGCGGCTAAAGCCGCTCCCACAATGTGAATTCGAGTTTGTTCAGTTTGAATCCACGTTGTCCTGTACTCATCGCGGCTGAAGCCGCTCCTACAGAGGGGATCAACATTGTGTCAGAGGTCCGACGTAGTTCGGCTGAAGCCGGTCCTACAGAGGTATTTGCAGGTTTTCCGCGGCAAAATAACCGTGTCGAATCCCTGATTCTTCGCAACACCCGGATCATCCAGGCGCCAGTCACTTTTCCTGTTTCGTTCACCTATATATATATGGTCGAATCGCAATTTTACCACTTCGGGAGTAACGTAAGGTGTATGAATTCACGGAGTGAAATCACATGTCGCTGTTAGCGATATTGTCGTTTCTGGTGCAGTTGGGCCTCGCGATGCACTGCATACGTACAAAACGCGACAAAAGCTGGCTGTATACGATCCTGTTTCTGCCTGGGATTGGCAGCATCCTCTATATATTGACGCAGCTCTTGCCGGATCTGCGTGGCAATCCGCAAGCCCAGAAGGCTATGAAAACGGTCACGGATGCCATCGATCCGGGTGCGGAGCTGCGTGCGCGTATTGAAGATCTGAAAACGTCGGACAATGTGCACAACCGCCTGGCGCTTGCGGATGAGTGTATGGAGGCGGAACTCTATGCGGAGGCGGAAGAGCTCTACTCGGGTGCACTCAAAGGTCAGGATGCGACGGATCCGTTTATACAGCTGAAGCTTGCGAAAGCGCTCTTTGCTCAGGAACTCTGGGCGCCCACGAAAGCACGGCTGGATAGTCTCATTGAAGCGAACCCTGACTTTCGCTCACCCGACGGCCACCTTTTATACGCGCGTACGCTCGAAGCGCTGCACGATCCGTCGGTAGTAGATGAGTACGACGTGCTGCTTGAGAGCTACCCTGGGGAAGAGGCGCGGGTTCGGTATGCCCAGTATCTGGAAAACGCCGGGGAGCATGATAAGGCGGATGCGCTTTTTCGGGAGGTGATAGACCGCGCGGGGCGTGCGCCGGAGTACTATCAGACGGCCCAGGTCGAATGGGTGACGATTGCGGAACAGGCGCTTAAAAAGAAGGTCTGAAACAGCCGTCACGCTAGTCCGCTCAATCTCTTGTAAAATACCCCTTATGCAACTTGTGCGAACAATCCTTCTTCTATTATGCGTTTGTGCCGCACCGGCCCACGCGCTGGATGCACGTGCCTATATAGAAAGAGCGGTTGAGCTCATCGAGTCGGAAGACTACAGCTTCGCACGGACGTATCTCGACCCTGCGGTGATCGATCCGCGTCTGACCTCGGGTGAGCGTTCCCGTGCGTATTACCTCCGTGGTTACAGTTTTGCGTCCCAGGGAATGCACGTCTCTGCATTCCGGGATTACAACCGGGCACTGGAGTTTCATCCGGGCAATCCGGTGGTGCTGGTGGAGGTGGGTCTGGCCCATGCCTATGGGCGCGGCACCGATGAAGACAAAGAACTGGCGTTTGGCTTTTTCGAACAGGCCGCTGAAGAAGACTATGCGCCGGGGCACTTCCAGATGGGTCATGCATGGTTGATGGGTTCGGGTGTCGAGAAAGACATCGAGAAAGCCCGCGAGGCGTTGCAGAAGGCGGCAGACGACGGCCACGGTTTTGCGATGATCAATCTCGCGGCGAGTTACCGGGGTCAGCATGTCGATGATCCCCAACCCGAGATTGCCAAAGCCTGGTACGAAAAAGCGATCAATTCCGGGGAACCGCGGGGACATCTCTTTCTCGGGTTTATGTACGCGCGAGGTGAGCTGGGTGAGCCGGATCATGAACGTGCTGCGGCGCTCTACCAGGAAGCGCTGGATGCCGGGGTACACGGCGCGGCGGTCAATCTCGCGTATGCGTATCTCACGGGTACGGGTGTCGAAGAAGACGTGAGCCGCGCGTTTGAGCTTTACCAGACGGCGGCTGACGCCGGCGTGGTGTCGAGTTATGTGGGTCTCGCCCACATGTATCAGTACGGCCAGGGTACGGAACGCGATGTGGATGAGGCGGTCGGCTGGTACGAGCGTGCGGCCGCCGCAGGCGCGCAGGACGCTATGAACCGGCTGGTGTCGATTTATCTTGGACGTGCGGATGAACCGTCCCGGACACTTGCGCTCAAGTGGTCCAAACAGGCGGCTATGACCGGGAATGCACAGGCGCACAACGACTATGCCTGGCTCCTGGCCACCTCCAAATTTGCTGGGCTGCGCAATGGACCGCTGGCGGTGGATCAGGCAAAGGTGGCGGTGGCGTCTGAGGCGAATGCGTCCTATCTCGACACCCTGGCTGCGGCGTATGCGGAGCTCGGTAACTTCCAGCTGGCGGTCGCAACGCAGCAGTCTGCGATCGAGGCGATCACCAGTGAAGACGGGGACATCCGTTCGGAGCTCGAGGTGCGTCTCAAGCACTACGAAAGGCAGGAAGCCTGGCGGGAATAGGCGGAAGTCTGGCCTCAATAAGTGTATTCTGGTACAACACGCGCGCGCTGGATTCGGCGGTGGGGTGGTTTGTCTGAAAGCACCTTTTTGAGACCAGCAGGGATTAGCGGAAGGGATCATCGGAGTCCGGGATTGAGCATCGAACATCAACGCACTGAGGCCATTTTTGAGGTCATCCAGGAGTTGGTCGCGGGAGGTAAAACCGCGTTCCGGCCGGGTGATGTCGCTGATGTGTTTCGCGATCGCAATACACCGATACCGGTGTGGATGTTACGTGCCGAGTTTTCCACGCTCGAGGCTCAGAAACGCATCGCTTGTGACGCTGAAACCGGCGACTGGCACCTGGCAGAAGGTCAGTCGCTCTCAAGCACAGGCTAGATCATGGCTCAGGACGCCATCGACGTTTCCGCGCTACCGAAAATCGAAGATCCGGGCCGGATCGCCATCCTCAAATCCAAGTGGTACCCCGAATACGTCGAGAGCATGGCTCGTGCGTGTGAGCGCGTGTTGCGCGATTGCGGTTACTCGGATGTCGAACACTACACGCTGCCGGGTTCTCTCGAGATCCCGCTTGCTGCGCGTGATCTCCTCGCGACAGACGTCAACAACACCATCGATGCCATTGCCTGTTTTGGGGTAATCCTCAAAGGTGACACCCTGCACTTCGAGATGATCAGCAATGAAAGCATGCGTGGTCTTGGTGAGGTGATGCATGAGTTCCGCCGCCCGATCGTGGTGGAGATCCTGCCAGTGTTTGATATTCAGCAGGCAGCGGATCGGTGCGGGGATAACGAATTCAACAAAGGGTATGAAGCGGCAGCCGCAGCCGTTGAGATGGTGGCGTGGAGACGGTCGATCGGGGCCTGATTTAAGAAATCGCGGCTAAAGCCGCTCCTACAGAGCTAGAGAGATCTTCCTACCTTTGTAGGAGCGGCTTTAGCCGCGATGAACAAAGGGAAAGTAATTCAGGTCTGAGGCAATTGCGGTTGAAACCGCTCCTACAGAGGTAGGTAGTTAGCCTCTGTGACTGGATTTCATCAACCGCTGTTTATCCCGCTGCCAGTCCTTCTCTTTCACACTCGCGCGCTTGTCGTGCTGCTGTTTGCCTTTCCCAAGCGCTATCTCGCACTTCACCTTGTTGCCTTTCCAATAGAGTGACAACGGGATACACGTGTAACCCTTCTGCTGGGTGGCGGCGAAGATCTGGGCAATCTCTCTGGCATGTAGGAGGAGCTTGCGCATGCGCTGGGGCTCCGGCACAACATGTGTGCTGGCGCTTGTGAGTGGGGTGATGTTGGCGCTTGCGAGATACGCTTCGCCGTTGTGCAAAGTGACAAACGCGTCGGTGAGTTGAACACGGCCGTCGCGGATGGCTTTCACTTCCCAGCCCTGCAGCTGCAGGCCCGCTTCGAAGGTCTGCTCCAGAAAATAGTCCCGTCGCACTCGCCGGTTCTGCGCGATGCTGTTGGGACCTGGCTTTTTCTTCTGTTTGCTCACGGGAGTAACTTACAGGAGTGCCGCATTCTGTGGGGCGGCGCAGTATACACATGCACCCCAAGTAGTAGAATGCCCGCCCAATCTCATCGTGTAGGTCTTCGTATGGCATTGGGTTCTGATTCGCGTCATGGGATGTGGTCCAGCCGCTGGTTATTCGTGCTGGCCGCCGCGGGTTCTGCCGTGGGCCTCGGCAACATCTGGAAGTTCCCCTACATCACGGGTGAGAACGGCGGTGGCGCCTTTGTCATCATCTACCTCGTCTGTGTGGCGCTGGTTGGCATTCCCATCATGATCAGCGAGGTGATGATGGGCCGCGAGGGTCGTTCGAGCCCGATCAATACCATGCGCAAGCTCACCGACATGGCCAAAGCGCATCGTGCGTGGACCTTCATCGGCTGGATGGGGGTGATCGCGGGTTTCATGATCCTTTCCTATTACGCGGTGATTGCCGGGTGGGCGCTGAGCTACATCTGGACGACAGCCGTTGGCACGTTTGAGAATGCCACGGCAGAAGTTGCGACCACCACGTTTAACGAATTTCTCTCAAGTCCGCTGGAAGTGGTGGGCTGGCAGACACTCTTTATGATCCTGACGATCTGGATTGTGGGCCACGGTGTGAGTGCGGGGCTGGAGCGGGCAATACGACTCTTTATGCCGTTGCTCTTCCTGCTGCTGATTGTGCTGTTGGTCTACGCGTTCAACTCCGGCGGGTTCGATCAGGGGGTGGCGTTCATGTTCGACCTCAAGTTCGACCAGGTGACACCCGAGACCTGGCTCATCGCCATGGGGCAGGCATTTTTCACGCTGAGTCTCGGGATGGGCACGATGATGGCATACGGCGCGTACGTGCCGGAGAGTGCCAACATCGGCAGCACGGTGGTGATCATCGCGGTGCTGGATACCTTTGTGGCGATCTGCGCGGGGCTTGCGATTTTCCCGATTGTGTTTGCGAACGGGCTGGAAGCGGCACAGGGCCCCGGCCTCATGTTTGTGACGATACCTCTGGCGTTTGGTCAGCTGCCGCTGGGTGCGATATTTGGAACCGTCTTTTTTATCCTGGTGAGCTTTGCGGCGATCACCTCGGCTATCTCGCTCACGGAACCGGCGCTGGCGTACCTCGTTGAGGAGTACAACGCCAAGCGCAAGCGTGTGGCGATCTCCCTTGGTGTGATCTGCTGGTTGCTGGGCCTTGGAACGGTCTTCTCCTTCAACATCTGGAGCGACGTGACCTTTGTAGGCGGCCTCGACTTCTTCGAAACGGTTGATTACATCTCCCAGAACATCATGTTGCCGTTGGGCGGTTTGTTGATCGGGCTCTTTGCTGTGTGGCTTCTGCCCAGGAAGGTACTCTCGGAGCAGTTAGGCATGCCGGATGGACCCGTGTCCTGGCTCTGGAAGCTCGTGGGCGGGATCATTGCACCCCTTGGTGTCGCCGCGGTTTTTGCCTATACGATCTGGCCGATGCTCGCGAGCCTCTTCAATCTCTAACGAGTCGTGGCTGAGCTCACCCGCAGCGCGTTAATCGAGGTCCCGGTACCAACGGTGTTTGCGGTGGTGCAGGACATCGGCAGCTACCATGAGTTTGTGCCCGGGTGTGATGCGGTGGAAGTCTTAAGTCACACACCTGACGGCATCGAGGCTGCGGTACAAGTTTCTGGGAAAGGCATCTCTGAGCGATTTGTTACGTTCAATACGTATGAGCAGGATGCGTGGGTGCGCATGTCACTACGGGAGGGCCCCTTCGAGACGCTGGAAGGTGAGTGGCGATTCAAGGCCCTGGGTGATATCGGCTGCCGGATAGATCTCTCGCTGCAGTTTGTCCCGAAGGGTGTGTTGGTGAGGGTCCTGTCAGGATTTATCGAGCCCGTTGCAGACCGATTGGTGGATGCTTTTGTGCAACGTGTCGAGGCGGTGCACGCGTGCAGATAGAGGTGGTTTACGCGGAGCCGGAGAAACAGCTGGCTCACAAGTTGTCGCTGGTTGATGGTTCAACGGTGGCAGATGCGTTGGAAGCGATTGTCCGGCACGAACCGTTTGCGGATCTCAACATTGATAGCGTGGGTGTTTGGGGCGAAGTGTGTGAGCCCGACCGGGTGTTGATTGAAGGTGATCGCCTCGAAATCTACCGCCCGCTGCAGATGGATCCAAAAGAAGCCAGACGCCGAAGGGCAGAAGAGCAAAAAGCCGGTCAGCCCCGGTAGCTTTCCCGCCAGTCTTCCGCCGGGCGTGCCTCGGGATTCACAACAACCCCGTCTTCCAGCACGTCTACCGGGTCCCGTCCGTCCACGCCAATGCCAAACGGGTGATAGCCGAGCAGGCGTTTGAGTTTGTGAGGCATTTCTTTCACAACTTCCGGTGGGATGGCCAGGAGCTGGATTTCCTGGGGTCGGAGATAACTCACCTGGTGGCTGATGAAAAAGCCCATCCGCTCTTCGCTTTCTGTGGTGTTGGCGCCGCCCGCATGCCACATACCGCCTTCCCAGAACACAGCGCTGCCTGATTTCATCTCAACCTGGATGGATTCAACGCTCTGGTCCACCTCCCGGGTCCAGGAGTGGCTGTAGGGCACAAGGTGGGTGGCGCCGTTATCCTTCGTGAAGTCATCGAACGCAATGAGCATGTTGCATAGAAATGCCGGATGCGGCCGCGGGATGGGCCAGAGCCCATCGTCCTGGTGCAAGAGCTGTCTGGTTTCACCAGGCAGGGTATTGAACAGCGTGGTGATGTTGATCTGGTTGTACTTGCCGAGCACCCCATCGACGATGGCCCGGAGGCGCGGATCGAGAAACACATGATCCGCCGCCCGGGTCTTGGCGAGGAGATTATGTGCCCGCCAGGTGCGTCCCGTCTCCGTGCCGATGGCACGCATTTCGGTGATGGGCACCTCGGTATTGAACGCAGCCCGGATGGACGCGATGTCTTCCTGGGCCAGGAAGTTCTCGACGACCGTAAAACCCTTATCCTGGATCTGGCTCACCACGTTGCCAATGTCGAGGCCGTCAATCACGACACCAGTCTGATCGATGGGATCGTATGGATTACGCATTCAGAAACTCCCTGGGATCGCCTGCATTGATATGCCCGACGCCACCATTGCTCACCCGGTAGCCGAGCAGGGTCTGCAGCTTTTTGGAAAACCCTGCAGCCCGCTTCCCGACAGACGCCTGCAGGTTTTCCTGCGTGCGCATGGCACCCGCACAGTAGTTGATGGTCAGCGCCTAACGCCGCTCATCAGATACGTTAGCGCCCCCACCGTGGTAACAGGTGCCGACGACAAAACAGATACTACCTTTCGGCATCTCGGCGGGGATGGTCTCGTGGGCATCTGGCGGCAGCGTGACATCAGCGTAATCAGGAAACTTGTGTGATCCAGGGACCAGCCGGGTGGCGCCGTTTGCTTCTGTGAAATCCGATAGCGCCCACATGGTGTTACATACGAGATGTTTGTGCGGGCGTGCCATCTCATAGAGCTGATCGTCGCAGTGAATGGCTTGAGCGGTTTCGCCGGGATCGATAGTGGCGCTGCCCATGGTTGAGAGCAGCATGTCGCGCCCTAAAACTCCACGAATCACCTCAACCATCGGCTCATGTGTGGCCACGCGTTGCCACACCTCACCCTCGTTCAGGAGATCGAAGTAACGGAGCGTCTTATAGCCGGTGAATTCGTTTGCTGGCAGCGCGGGGGGACCGATGTTTTCCAGCCGGGTGAGTTCCTCGATGATCTCATCGCACAGATCATCCGGGATCATGCCTTGGGCAATGCTGAAGCCGTTGGCTTCTATCTCAGAGACATGTTCCTCGACGCTCAGCATCCCTGCGGATCACGTTTCCGCGGTCTCTTCGGATTCTGAGCTGACGGTTTCGTCTTCGGTGGCCGAGGTGGGTGCAAGATCACCTGTGAAGTAAGCCAGTACCTCATCCTCGAAATACAGCGTCATCTGGATCTGCTGTTCGAAGAAGCCGGGGATATTGATGGTGTAGATGTATTCCCAGCGATCCTGATCGAAGGTGTTCTGGAGAATGGGTTCACCCATCACAAACGCCACCTGGCTGCGGTTCATGCCGGGTTTCAGCTGGTCGACCATCTCCTGGGTAATGACGTTGCCTTGCTGGATGGTCATTTTGTAGACGCGCGGGATTTTGAAACTCGGCATGCTGAGTTTTGGAATCTTGGGCATGGACAGGCCGCACGCCGTGAGCGCAAACGAGAGGGTCAGCAGTATGAATGTGCGTTTCAAATGGATGACGTCGTAAAAAAGCAGGCGCGATAGTAGCAAACTAGTAACAATGGGGTCAGACCCCAATGTTACTAGTTTCTTATTCGTTGGCGGCAGCTAGCAGGGTCTGCGCATAGTCCCGGGTCTTCTCATTGATGTCCGCGCCGGCCAGCATCCGGGCCAGTTCTTCCACCCGGCTGTCGGTATCGAGGTGGTGGATCTGTGTTTCTGCCCCTTCTTTCACCACCCGGTAGTGGTGATTTCCAAGCGCTGCAACCTGCGGCGCATGGGTGACACAGATTACCTGGGTGTGTTGGGCGAGCGCGCGCAGGATCCGCCCGACAGTATCTGCCGTGGTTCCACCCACACCGACATCCGCTTCATCCAGGATGAGGCAAGGCAACTCGCTGTGTTCAGCGGCCACAATCTGAATGCTCAGCGAGATCCGGGTCTGTTCTCCACCGGAGGCGATCTGGGTGAGCGGTCCGGCGGGAAAATCGGGGTTGGTGACCACCTGGTACTCGATCCGGTCGATGCCGCTCGCACCTTCAGTATCGGAAAACTCGATAGAGAAAGCGCCATCCCCAATGCCCAGCTGGTGCATGTAGCCGGTGACCGCTTTGGCAAACCCGGTTGATGCTTTTTTGCGTTTCTTCGAAAGGGCGGTAGCCTTCTTTCGAAAGGCAGCTTCGGTTTCTTCAGCCTGAACTCTCAATCCCTCGAGTTCCCCCGAATCAGACTCAATGCCGTCGAGCGCTGATCGGAGAGTGGCTGTGTGTTCAGCCAGCTCGCTGGGCTGCACCTTGTGTTTGCGGGCGAGGTCGAGCGCAGTGTCCAACCGTTCGGAGACTTCGGCCAGCGTTTCCGGATCGAGGACAACGCGGTCCTGGTAACGCGCGAGATCCCGTTTGGCATCCTCGAGAAGTCCCAGCGCGGTGGCGAGATTGTCCCGCGCCGACGTGAGATTCTCGTCTTCGTCATCAATCGCGTCGACCTCAGCCGCACTTGCCCTGAGTGCCGCGTCTTCGTCGAGACTGGCATTGGCCCGATCGAGAGTGGTGAGGATTTCCTGAGCCGAAGCGAGACGTTTGTGCTCACTCTCGAGGCGATCAAACTCACTGTCTTCCAGCCCAAATTCTTCGAGCTCGCTCAACTGATAGGTCAGAAGCTCCCGCCGGTCATCGGAGTTTGCGAGCTCTTCTTCGAGATCGCTGATCTTCTGTAGGGTCGCCTGCCAGTCCTGGTAAAGCGTGGCGACATCAGCTGCTGCATTCGCCGTCCCGGCATAGTCATCGAGCAGCGCCAGCTGCACGCCACGGTCAGCAAGCTGAATATGTTCGTTCTGGCCATGCACATCAACCAGATGATCCCCTAAACGCCGCAAGGTCTGGGCGGGAACGGGAACGCCATTCACATAAGCCCGGGAGCGGCCCTGGGGGGTCACTACCCGGCGGATGAGGCACAGGTTTTCATCATCGTCCGAGGTGAGATCTTCACTCTCGAGCTGATCGCGTACCTGGGGCAGAGCCGAGACATCAAACTCTGCACTGACGTCCGCCCTGTCAGCACCCGGGCGGATGACATCGGTGCTTGCTCGATCACCCAGTAAGAGTCCGAGGGCAGACAAAAGGATGGACTTCCCGGCACCGGATTCGCCGGTGACGGTGGACAACCCGCGACCGAAATCGATGTCGAGGGCATCGACCAGGACAAAATTTGAGAGCGTGAGTTGCGTCAACATTGGCCGGGATACTACACGCGTTTTTAAGGTCTACCTATAAGAATGGGTGCATACGAGTGAGATCACTGGTATAAAAAATTGTCCATGAGCATTGAAACTTTCGGCCAACAGGTAGACCAGCGCGCCCAGCATCTCTTCAAGCTGCTGGTCGAGCAGTACATTGCTGACGGCAGTCCTGTTGCATCGAAAGCGCTGGCCACCCGGCCGGAGGTCGGTGTCTCATCCGCAACCGTGCGTAACGTCATGGGCGAGCTCGAATCGCTTGGGCTTGTGGTTTCCCCGCACACCTCAGCGGGCAAAATTCCCACCAACCAGGGGTTTCGTTTCTTCGTGGATTCGTTGCTACATGTAGAGCCCTGGGAGGACGCCCGGGTACGCGAAATTGAAGCGGAGCTGAACCCGGATCTGGCTCCTGCTGATCTTGTCGCGTCCGCGTCGGATCTCCTTTCACAGATCACTGAGATGACCTGTCTCATCACGACACCCCTGCGTAACCAGGTGAACCTCAGGCATGTGGAGTTTGTGCGACTCGACGAAGAGCGGGTGCTTGTAATCCTCGTCCTGAACGACCGCGAAGTGCAGAACCGGGTGATTCATACCGAACGTGAGTACACAGAAGTCGAACTCACCCAGGCGGCCAACTTCATCAACCGGGAATACGGCGGTCGCTCGCTGATGGAAATCCGCGAGGAAATTGTCGAGAGCATGCAGGCGGACAAAGACCATATGGACCGGCTCATGCAGGCAGCGCTTGATATGGCAGCTGCTGCGTTTACTGATGCGGATGAAGTGTCCGACTCCCACGAACTGGTGGTTTCAGGCCGCACCCGGTTGCTCGACTTCAGTGCCGATACAGACACCGTGAAATCCCTCTTTGAAGCCGTCTCCCGCAAAGGCCGGGTGCTTCATCTGTTGGACCAGTGCCTGCAGTCGAGCGGTGTACAGCTTTTCATCGGTGAAGAGTCCGGTTACCAGCCTCTGGGGGACATGTCCCTGGTGACTGCGCGCTACGAACTGAACGGTGAGGTGGCGGGTGTGCTCGGTGTCATCGGTCCAACGCGCATGGACTACAAAGATGTGATCCCGGTAGTGGATGTCACCGCGCGGATTCTCAGCGCCGCCATGAAGAACTCTTAAAAGTGGTGACGCTGGTGCCAGGCACCTCGTCACCACTTTAATCGCGGCTAAAGCCGCTCCTACAAAGGTAGGAAGATCATTCTGTAGGAGCGGCTTTAGCCGCGATTACCTCTTGAATTTTCAAATTCCATCCCCATGATTCCCCTCTCGCTTTCAGGGGCTGACCACGTATGGCGGAAGAAACTCCAAAAAAAGAAGAGCAGGAAGCATCCGAAGAGGAGCAACTGCCTATAGAAGAGCCTGTTGAAGAAGAAGTCGAAGTGTCCGAAGGGGATGCAGTCGACGAACAGGTAGCACAGTACAAAGACCAGGCGCTGCGTGCGCTGGCGGAAGTCGAGAACATCAAACGCCGCGCCGCCCGGGACGTGGAACACGCGCACAAGTTTGCGGTGGAAAAACTCCTGAATGATCTGGTGCCGGTTCTCGACAGCCTGGATAAAGCGGTCGAGACCGCCGCTGCCACAGAAGGCGCTGAGGCGATCGCGGAAGGGGTTCAGCTTTCCTTGAAGCTCTTCATTGACACGCTCGGACGCTCCGGGATTGAGGAAATAGACCCCCTGGGAGAGCCGTTTGATCCACAGGTTCACGAGGCGATGGCGATGGTGCCGAACCCCGATGCGGAACCGAATTCAGTGATGGAAGTGATGGCAAAAGGCTACACGCTGAACGGCCGTGTGGTCCGAGCGGCAAAAGTTGTGGTGGTACAGGGGTAGCTTGTAGGAGCGGCTTCAGCCGCGATTGTTTGGTGGTGGGAAAGCCTTGAAGTTGGAAGGCCCGCCCCAACTATAGGAACAGAGATTAATAGCGCCTCTAGAAGGGGCAGTTTAAGAGAAATTGGGAAAAGAACATGGGCAAGATCATTGGAATTGACCTCGGAACCACCAACTCCTGTGTGGCCGTCATGGACGGTGGTGATCCCCGGGTCATAGAGAACTCCGAAGGGGATCGCACGACACCTTCTATTATTGCGTACACGGACGATGGCGAGATCCTGGTGGGTCAGAACGCCAAGCGTCAGGCCGTAACCAACCCCAACAACACGCTGTTCGCCGTCAAACGTCTGATCGGACGCAAATTTGCGGACGATGTCGTGCAGAAAGACATCAAGATGGTGCCTTATACCATCTCTGAAGCGAGCAATGGTGATGCCTGGATTGAGGTGAAAGGCGAAAAGCTTGCCCCGCCCCAGGTTTCCGCGGAAACGCTCAAGAAGATGAAGAAAACCGCTGAGGAATACCTGGGCGAAGATGTGACCGAAGCGGTGATCACCGTTCCGGCTTACTTCAACGACTCCCAGCGCCAGGCCACCAAAGACGCGGGCAAGATTGCCGGTCTCGATGTGAAGCGCATCATCAACGAGCCGACAGCCGCAGCCCTTGCGTACGGGCTCGACAAAAACCGCGGTGATGCCAAGGTTGCTGTTTACGACCTCGGTGGTGGAACGTTCGACGTATCCATCATCGAGATTGCCGAGGTGGACGGTGAGCACCAGTTCGAAGTGCTCTCAACCAACGGGGATACGTTCCTCGGTGGTGAGGACTTTGACCTCAGGGTGATCGACTACCTGGCCGATGAGTTCAAGAAAGACAACGGTGTGGATCTGCACAACGATCCGCTTGCGTTGCAGCGTCTGAAAGAAGCGGCTGAGAAAGCCAAGATTGAGCTTTCAAACAGCCAGCAGACTGAAATCAACCTGCCGTACATCACGGCGGACCAGAGTGGTCCGAAACACCTCGTGCTGAAACTCTCACGCGCGAAGCTCGAAAGCCTGGTTGAAGACCTGACCGACAGAACCATCGGTCCGTGTCAGACAGCGCTGGACGACGCCGGGCTCACGATCAACGACATCGACGATGTAATCCTCGTGGGTGGTCAGACACGTATGCCCCAGGTGCAGGACAAAGTGAAAGCGTTCTTCGGCAAAGAGCCGCGCAAGGACGTGAACCCGGACGAGGCTGTTGCGGTTGGTGCTGCGATTCAGGCAGCCGTTCTGGCAGGAGACGTCACGGACGTTCTTCTGCTGGACGTCACGCCGCTGTCGCTCGGTATCGAGACACTGGGTCAGGTGATGAGTGTTCTGATTGAGAAGAACACGACCATCCCGACCAAGAAAACCCAGGTCTTCTCGACCGCGGACGACAACCAGACGGCTGTGACCATTCACGTGCTTCAGGGTGAACGCAAGCAGGCGAGCGGGAACAAGAGTCTCGGCCAGTTCAACCTGGAAGACATCCCTCCGGCGCCGCGCGGCATGCCGCAGATTGAAGTCGCATTCGACCTCGATGCCAACGGCATCCTGAATGTGTCAGCGAAGGACAAGGCGACGGGCAAAGAGCAGTCGATTGTCATCAAGGCGTCCAGTGGTCTGTCCGACGAGGAAATCGAGCAGATGGTGCGCGACGCTGAAGCCCACTCCGAAGAGGACAAGAAGTTCGAGGAGATGGTCACCTTGAGAAATCAGGCTGACGGTCTCGTGCATGGCGCCCGCAAGGCTGTAGAAGACGCGGGCGACAAAGCTACCGATGAAGAGAAAGAAGCCATCGAAGCGGCGGCCAAAGATCTCGAGGAAGCGCTGAAAGGCGACAACAAGGAAGAGATCGAGGCCAAGATGCAGACCCTGTCTCAGGCATCAGCGGGGCTTGCTCAGAAGATGTACGAAGAGCAGGCGCAGGCGGCTGGAGCGGACGCAGGTGCCGCGCCGGGTGCGGATGATGGTGCGCAGGGCGGTGCTGACGATGCTGTCGATGCCGAATTCGAGGAAGTCAAAGACGACGATAAGTAACGGAACTCCTGTAGGAGTGGCTTCAGCCGCGATATCATTCGCGCCGATTCCGCTCCCACAGCGATAGCAACCCAACATGTCCAAACGCGACTACTACGAAGTTTTAGGTGTCAACCGGGACGCTTCTGAAGATGAACTGAAGAAGGCGTACCGGCGCCTGGCCATGAAATATCATCCGGACCGTAACCCGGACGACCCGGACGCGGAAGAGAAGTTCAAAGAAGCATCCGAAGCCTACGAAATCCTCAACAACGCTGAGCAGCGCGAAGCGTATGACCGCTTTGGGCATGCGGGCGTTGACCCCAGCCAGGGTGGTGGCCCGGGTGGATTCAGCTTTGAAGGCAACTTCGGCGACATCTTCGGGGATGTCTTTGGCGATATCTTCGGTGGCGGTCGCGGTGGTGGACGCAGCAACGGCATGGGTCGTGGCGCGGATCTGCGTTACAACATGCACCTCGATCTCGAGCAGGCCGTTCAGGGTGACACGGTCGAAATACGCATTCCGGTGCTGGCAGTTTGTGAAGACTGTGACGGCACAGGCGCCGCGCCCGGAACCTCACCAACAACGTGTCCTGATTGTGGTGGTACCGGCCAGGTCCGTGTGTCCCAGGGTTTCTTCTCCTTACAGCAGACCTGTCCCCGATGTCGGGGTCAGGGGGTCATCATCACCGATCCCTGTCGAACCTGTGGGGGTGCCGGTCGGGTAGAAAAACGCAAAACCCTGTCGGTCAAAATCCCGGCAGGTGTGGACACTGGCGATCGCATACGTCTCACCGGAGAAGGTGAGGCGGGGGTCAACGGTGGACCACCGGGAGATCTCTACGTCCAGGTTGAGGTCAACGATCATCCGATATTTGTCCGCGAAGGCCGGCATCTCTACTGCGAAGTGCCAATCTCGTTTGTCGATGCAGCACTTGGCGGTGAGCTCGAGGTGCCAACCCTGGATGGCCGGGTGAAACTCAAGATCCCGGCGGAAACCCAGACGGGCAAGGTGTTTCGCCTGCGTGGCAAAGGGGTCACCCAGGTCCGCGGTAGTGGTGTAGGGGATCTCCTCTGCAAGGTTGTGGTCGAGACGCCGGTTAAGCTCACTTCGGATCAGAAAGATCTGCTTGAGCAGTTCAAGACTTCTCTCGGTGGGAGTGACAAACACTCCCCCAAAGAGAAATCGTGGTTTGATGGCGTCAAAGATTTTTTCGACGGATTAAAACCCTGACCCTACAATTCCGCCTCTGACATTTGCGGGAAACTCCAATGATCAACGTTGCCGTAACCGGCGCTTCCGGGCGTATGGGCAAAACCCTCGTCCAGGCGCTGAACGATGCTGAAGACCTCCGGCTTGGCGCTGCTTTCGAAGCCCCCGGCCACGAATCGGTGGGTACAGACGCTGGGGATCTCGCCGGTGTTGGAAACCTGGGGGTTGCGATCAGCGACGATATTACAAGCCAGGCCGAGCAGTTCGACGTGGTGATCGACTTCACTGTGCCTGCCGCAACCCTGGCGCTGGCGTCCATCTGCCGGGCCAACGGCAAAGGCATGGTGGTCGGCACAACCGGTTTCACGGACGAAGAGCTGGCTGAGTTACATGGCGCTGCAGATGACATTGCACTCTTCATGGCGCCGAACATGAGTGTGGGGGTGAATCTCACGTTCAAGCTCATCGAGATAGCAGCCAAAGCCCTGGGAGACTCCGTGGACGTCGAGGTAATGGAAGTCCATCACAGGCATAAGATCGATGCGCCTTCAGGCACCGCGGTACGAATGGGCGAAGTCCTGGCGGATGCCCTCGATCGCGATCTCGAAAGTGATGCGATCTACGGACGCCAGGGCATCACCGGGGCCCGGAACCGCAAGACGATTGGGTTCTCGACCCTGCGCGGTGGTGACATTGTGGGGGAACACACGGTCATGTTTGCAGGGGAGGGTGAGCGCATCGAAATCACGCACCGGGCGGGCAGTCGTATGAACTTTGCCCAGGGCGCGCTGCGTGCCGTGCGGCATATCCATGAAGAACCGCCGGGGCTCTACGATATGCAGCAGTTATTGGACCTTTGAAGAATCGCGGCTGAAGCCGCTCCTACAGAAAGATCTTCCTATCTCTGAAGGAGCGGCTTCAGCCGCGATTGAATAAAGTGGTGACGGGGTGCCTGGCACCAACGTCACCACTTTGTGCGTACAGGTTCTTACATTTCCGCACCAGTTTTTACTGATTTTTTCCGAGTGAATCTTTAGACTACCGCTCCCAAGCTCGAGGGGCGTGCACAACAATATCGAGCGCCTCCAGCCCACCTGTACAGCATTTTTGAGGATGGTTATTTGATACCGGCTTTACTTGCCTTGGAAGACGGTAGCGTCTTTTACGGCCAGTCCATTGGTGCGCCCGGTCTGAGTACCGGGGAGGTTGTATTTAATACGGCCATGACCGGCTATCAGGAGATTCTCACCGATCCTTCTTACGCTCAGCAGATCATCACGCTGACGTATCCCCAGATTGGCAACACAGGTATCAACGAAGAAGATTTTGAATCGGATCAGGCCTGGTGTTCAGGTCTCGTCATCCGTCAGACACCGCGCCGCGTCAGCAGCTGGCGTGAGCAGGGTTCACTGCAGGAATTCCTGACCAGTCAGAACGTCGTGGCGATTGCCGATGTGGACACCCGAAGACTAACGAAACTCATTCGTGAGAAAGGTGCGCTCGCGGGCTGCATACTTGCAGGCGACGAGGCTGGTACGGATGCGGGTCGCGACAAGGCGCTGGAAGCGGCCGGAGCGTTCCCTGGTCTGGAGGGGATGGATCTCGCGAAGGTGGTCACGGGCAAACAGCGTCAGTGGACGCAAACTGCCTGGGACCTGGCGAATGGTTACGGCGAGCTGACCGAGCCACGCTTTAAAGTGGTCGCCTATGACTTCGGGGTGAAGCGCAACATCCTGCGCCTGCTCGCAAGCCGCGGGTGTGAACTGACGGTGGTTCCGGCACAGACCTCAGCGGAAGACGCCCTCGCGTTGAATCCCGACGGTATATTCCTTTCCAACGGCCCCGGCGACCCGGAGCCGTGTGACTATGCCATCGAAGCGGTCAAAACCCTGCTCGAGTCCAGCAAGCCGATTTTCGGCATATGTCTCGGTCACCAGATCCTGTCGCTCGCAAGCGGCGCCCAGACCGTGAAAATGCCTCACGGTCATCACGGCGCCAACCACCCCGTTCAGGATCAGGACTCCAGGCAGGTGATCATCACAAGCCAGAACCACGGTTTTGCCGTGGACGGCGACACACTGCCCAACAACCTGAAATGTACCCACCTCTCCCTCTTCGACGGGACGGTGCAGGGTGTCGAGCGTACGGACGTTCCGGCGTTCAGTTTCCAGGGACATCCGGAAGCCAGTCCTGGTCCGCAGGATTGTGTGTATCTCTTTGACAAGTTCATCAACATGATGGAAGCGGTGAATGCCTAAAAGAACTGACATTCAATCGATACTGATTCTTGGCGCTGGTCCTATCGTCATTGGCCAGGCTTGTGAGTTCGACTACTCCGGTGCCCAGGCCTGTAAAGCCCTGAAAGAAGAGGGTTACCGAGTTGTCCTGGTGAACTCCAACCCCGCCACCATCATGACCGACCCGGCGATGTCGGATGCGACTTACATTGAGCCGGTTGAATGGGCAACCGTGGCTCGCATTATCGCCAAGGAAAAACCGGATGCGCTCCTGCCCACGATGGGCGGCCAGACAGCGCTCAACTGCGCGCTGGATCTCGTTCGGGAGGGGGTGCTCGAGGTCCATGGGGTGGAACTCATCGGCGCCAGCCAGGACGCCATCGACAAGGCGGAAGACCGCGAACGTTTCGACCGCGCGATGCGCCGCATCGGGCTTGAAACCCCGCGCTCTGCCATTGCCCACAGCCTTGAGGAAGCCCTCCAGGTTCAGGGTCGTCTCGGCTATCCATGTGTCATCCGGCCGTCATTTACGCTTGGCGGCAGCGGCGGGGGTGTTGCCTACAACCGGGAAGAATTTATCGAGATCTGCACTCGCGGTCTCGATCTGTCACCGACCAATGAACTCCTGATCGATGAATCGCTGCTCGGCTGGAAAGAGTTCGAGATGGAGGTGGTCCGGGACAACAAAGACAACTGCATCATCGTCTGCTCTATCGAGAACCTCGATCCGATGGGTGTTCACACCGGTGACAGCATTACGGTTGCACCATCGCAGACCCTGACAGACAAGGAGTACCAGCTCCTGCGAAACGCGTCGATTGCCGTTTTGCGGGAAATTGGGGTCGATACGGGCGGGTCGAACGTGCAGTTCGCCATCGATCCGGACAGTGGCCGGATTGTGGTCATCGAAATGAATCCACGCGTATCACGCTCGTCGGCACTCGCGTCCAAAGCCACGGGGTTTCCAATTGCGAAGGTCGCTGCGAAGCTCGCGTGTGGGTATACGCTCGACGAGCTCGAAAACGACATTACCGGCGGTGTGACACCTGCATCGTTTGAGCCGAGCATCGATTACGTTGTCACCAAAATCCCGCGATTCACATTCGAGAAGTTCAACCAGGCTGATCCACGTCTGACAACACAGATGAAATCTGTTGGTGAGGTGATGGCGATCGGCCGGACCTTCCAGGAATCGCTCCAGAAAGCTCTGCGCGGTCTCGAGACGGGTATGGTTGGCTTCGACCCCGTGCTAGACCGATCGGAAGCGGAGTGGGAGGGCACCCTTAAACGTGAACTCGCGAACCCGGGTTCGGAACGGCTCTGGTACGTCGCAGATGCGTTCCGTTCCGGGATGGACCTCGAGACGCTCTTCGATATCACAAGCATCGATCGGTGGTTCCTCGCTGAGATAGAAGA
>JANQFF010000277.1 GCA_028277965.1 Pseudomonadales bacterium | reverse complement strand
CGGCTGATTGCTTCAGCGCGCCACGCATCACTCGCAGTGACGACAAACAGATCATTACCGTCAGACACGTACCAGATCTCCGCCTGGCAGCGACTGAGTTCCCCGTTTGATTTCACAGGCGACAGGTAGATGAGTTCAGACTCACCTTCCGCCCATGTGCTCAAAGTGGTTGCACCTGCGGCAAGAGCGGCGCTCACCTGGATAAATTCTCTTCGATTCATGGTTTCTCCCTCTATGTTCCTTATTGGACCTCGGTAACAGCAATTTTCTCCGCAATTTTCCCAGACCAGATCTTTGGTCCCTCGATATGCACAGACTCACCCCGGGAGTCGACAGCAACGGTCACCGGCATATCTTTCACTTCGAATTCGTAGATCGCTTCCATGCCGAGTTCCGGAAATGCGAGAAGTGTTGAACCGGTAATTGCTTTAGCGACAAGATAAGCCGCTCCACCTACGGCGATCATCGACACCGCCTGGTTATCCCGTATAGCTTCGATCGCCTCCGGTCCGCGCTCAGCTTTACCGATCATGCCAGCGAGGTTTGCTTTTTCGAGCATCGTCCGGGTGAACTTGTCCATCCGTGTCGCGGTCGTTGGGCCCGCCGGACCGACAACCTCGTCGCGTACCGGATCGACAGGACCGACGTAGTAGATAATGCGATTGGTAAAGTCGACAGGCAGTGGCTCACCCTGCTCTATCAGGTCGACAATCTTCTTATGCGCCGCGTCCCGGCCAGTGAGCATCTTTCCCGAGAGGAGCAGAGTGTCACCTGCCTGCAATGATTGGATCTCCTCATGTGTGAGGGCATCCAGATCTATGCGCTTAACGTCATCTCCCAGCTCAAACTCGATATCCGGCCATTCGTCCAGATCTGGTGGCTCAAAAGCCGCCGGCCCAGAACCATCTAACGTAAAGTGTACGTGGCGGGTAGCTGAGCAGTTGGGGATGACAGCGACCGGTTTGTTTGCTGCGTGAGTTGGATAGTCTTTGATCTTCACATCCAGGATGGTAGTTAAACCACCGAGGCCCTGAGCACCGATACCTAGCGCGTTCACCTTATCGAAAAGCTCGAGACGAAGTTCCTCGAGGTGATTAGCAGGCCCACGCTCCTTGAGGTTGTGAATGTCGATCGGATCCATCATCGCCTCTTTGGCGAGGATCATGGCTTTCTCAGGTGTCCCCCCTATGCCGACACCGAGAATTCCAGGCGGACACCACCCCGCTCCCATGGTGGGCACAACGCTCATGATCCAGTCGACGATCGAGTCCGAGGGGTTCAGCATCGCAAACTTGGCTTTCGCCTCGCTGCCGCCACCTTTGGCTGCCACCTCTATCTCGACGCTATCACCCGGCACAATCCGCGTATGAATGACAGCCGGTGTGTTGTCTTTTGTGTTCGCGCGGGCACCGTCCGGATCGTCCAGCACGGACCCTCTCAGCACATTGTCCGGAAAAGTGAATCCCCTGCGTACACCCTCGTTGATCATGTCCTCGAGAGACATGTCCGCATCCCACTGGACGTTCATGCCGACATTGGCAAAGACAATCACAATGCCGGTGTCCTGGCAGATTGGCCGCTTGCCTATCGCACACATGCGACTGTTGACGAGCACCTGGGTCAATGCAGCTTTGGCTGCCGGTGACTCCTCCTTCTCCCAGGCCTCGCGCATCGCACGGATGAAATCCGGCGGATGGTAGTAGGAAATATATTGCAGGGCGTCCGCGACGCTCTGTATCAGGTCTTCCTGTTTGATAACGCTCAAATACTTCTCCTTCGAAAAAGTGGTGACATTGGTGCCAGGCTCCTCGTCACCACTTTTGGTTCCGAGAAAAG
>JANQFF010000241.1 GCA_028277965.1 Pseudomonadales bacterium | reverse complement strand
GCGGTGGAGGCCAAAAACTCACCTGAATCGCTGGGTGAGTTTCGGACGAAACGGCTCAACAAGTGGACCAATGCTAAAGGCGCGTGGCTCAACATTGAGCGCTGGAAGAAGTGCAACGGCAAAGTGGATTTGTCGACCATGGAAGGGGCAGAGATTTACGCCGGTCTCGACCTCTCTTCGGTGAGCGACACCACGGCTTTTGTGATGGTCTGGTTGCACGAGGGACGCCTGCAGGTCTACTGCCGGATCTACTGTCCAGCTGCAACGCTCGAGAGAAGAACCCAGGAGGAAACGGTTCCTTATCAGGCCTGGTATGACAACGGGTTTTTACTGAGCACACCAGGTGATGCGGTCGACTACGGATTCATCGAGGAGGACATCGATGATCACCTGGCGAAGTACAACATCCGAGAGATCGGATTTGACCGTTGGAATTCGTCATCGCTGGTTGCCAACTTGCTCGAGAAAGAGGCACCCATGGTTGAAATGGCGCAGGGCGCGAAGACGTTCAACTCACCGATGGATGAGCTCGAGCGGGTGATCCTGGAGAAGGAACTCGACCACGGCGGACATCCGGTGCTCGAGTGGATGGCTTCAAACGTTGTCGCCAAGAAGGATGAAAACGACAACAAAAAACCGGACCGAAAAAACAGCGCCGACAAGATCGACGGCATCGTTGCGATGTTGATGGGGTTGGGGCGACTGCTGGTGTCAGACGATGACGGTGAGAGCGTTTATGAAACTGAGGATTTGCTGGTTCTGTAGATGAGTGCATTCAAAGAAATTGCAGCGCGATCGATCATGAGCGTCGCCAACCGGATTGAGCGAGCCCAGGATCGGGAGAAGCGTGCCAGCCCGGAAAACCCGAGTACGAGTCTAGCGAACCCAGCCTCCTGGTTGGTCTCGCTGTTGGGTGGTGAACCCACCAAGTCTCGTCAGAGTGTCACCGAGGAAAGCGCACTCGCTTTGACCACTGTATATGCGGCGATCACGTTGCTCTCGGAGACGGTCGCCCAGCTGCCCCTGCATCTCTACCGAAAGAACGGGGACAAGCGGGAAGTCGTGCTGGATCATCCGGCTGCTCGGGTCATCAACAAACCATTCCCCTCGTTGACGAGCTTTCGGTGGCGGGAGCTGACCCAGGGGCATGCTGCCGCCTGGGGTAACGGTTACAACATGATCGTGCGCAATGCTCGAGGTCCCATGACCTTGGTCCCGCTGTTGCCTGATCGGACCAGTGCGAAGATGGTTGCTGGTGAGGTGGTGTACAATACACGTGTCAATGGCCAGGAGATCAATGGGATTCCGTCGTCGGAAGTGCTGCACATACCGGCTTTCGGCTACG
>JANQFF010000229.1 GCA_028277965.1 Pseudomonadales bacterium | reverse complement strand
AAACACGTGTTTGAACCGGCGACACATCCGTCACACGACCCAGCGCCGTAGGTCCGGGCCCGCCCGGACGGTTGCGGCATGATGGTCGAATTGAGCTATTCGCTCGATTCATGCAAGCGCGCCTGACCAAGAAGCACAACCACGGAGGACACAGAGATCACGGGAGGATGGACCTGTTGAGAGGCCGCTATTGAGGAGCTTGACTCTGCATTCCCCGTGATCTGCGTGGCTCACGCTGTTACGTTTCGGAACAAGCTCATCCCGCCGGATGTGCATGACTGATCGCCCGTCTGGCATGAATCGTCCGGGCAGGCCCGGACCTACGGTCCGCGCACAATTCCGGACGTCATCCATTCCGCACAGTGTCTGCCAGAAACTCGAGCAGTGAACCTGCAATGTAGACAGCACCTTTCTGGGCTTCGGCCAATGAGACAAATGAATCGCTTGAATCGAACTGAACCACCTGCGGTACTTCTCCGGTGTTGAGATCAAAACAGTAGCCTTCACCAAATGGCGATGATGCAAATACAACATACCCGAACCGACATACTTCGATGCCCGGGCTGGCATGGAAGTTCTCCACCACAATGTCTTCGATACTATGCAGGATCAGTGGCAATGTACGCTGCACTCTAACTGGTTCATAGCGTCGATAGAACTTTGTGACGAACTCGGGAAGACGAAGGCTCTCCAATCTGTGGAGGTCTTGCTCGGCTGCGGGGCCAAACCGATACCCCATCTGCGCTAACTGCTCAACTACCGCATCGTATTCATCCGTCATATCGCGACCGCATCTGTTGTTTGGTGCGGATAAGGGGACATTTTCGCTGGACGTAGTGACTGATGGCCTTGCGCTTGCGGGTGCGCGGTTGCTGCAGCCATTGTGTCAGCGACGGACGCGTGGAGCAAGGTTGATTCGTGGCGATTGCGCCGCGGGCACGGTGCAGTAGTGCAGCGGGGACAATACCTGTTTACCTTAAGGTAAACAGGTATTGTGATCGCGAGGTTGTAGCGGTACCTGTTGGTGGGCCGTGGGCCGTGGGCCGTGGGCCGTGG
>JANQFF010000076.1 GCA_028277965.1 Pseudomonadales bacterium | reverse complement strand
CACGGGGCTCGCATCACCACGGAACGCTGATATGCGTTCCGCGCCGATTTCGCGTAGCGAATTCGGACTCGCCACGTGCGACGCATGCGTCGCACCTGTAGCCGCGATTTGTAGGGTTAGACCAACGCCTTATACAAGCAGTGGTGCGATCACGAGACTCACGATCGCCATCACGTTGATCAGGATGTTCATGCTGGGGCCGGAGGTGTCCTTGAAGGGGTCACCCACGGTATCGCCGACAACAGCTGCCGCGTGAACGTCTGAACCTTTACCGCCGAGGTTACCTTTCTCGACATACTTCTTGGCGTTGTCCCAGGCACCACCGGCGTTTGCCATGGTCAGGGCCAGAAGCACACAGCCGAGGAGACCGCCACCCAGCGTGCCGCCGAGGGCCTCGGGTCCGAGGATGAATCCAACCGCTGGTGGTACCGCTACCGCGATCACACCTGGCAGAAGCATCCGCTTGAGTGCAGCAGAGGTTGCGATATCGACACACTTGGCGTTGTCCGGCTCAGCGGTGCCTTCCATCAACCCCGGGATCTCGCGGAACTGCCGGCGAATTTCCTGAATCATGTCCATCGCCGCATCACCCACCGATGTCATCGTGATGCTGGCTATGAGGAACGGCACAAGCCCGCCGATGAAGAGCCCGATCAGAACCGTTGGGTTACCGATATGCAATGTGAAGGTGCCGCCGGTTTCGAGTGTCAGCGTTTCGACGTAAGCGGCGATGATGGCAAGAGCTGCAAGCGCTGCGGCACCGATGGCAAAACCCTTACCCATAGCGGCTGTCGTGTTGCCGAGTTCGTCCAGTGAGTCGGTGATGGCACGGGTATCTTCACCCAGGCCACCCATCTCCGCGATGCCGCCTGCGTTGTCAGCAACGGGACCGTAGGCATCGACTGCCATTGTCATCCCGACAGTTGCGAGAAGACCGACAGCGGCTACACCGACGCCATAGAGACCGGCGAGGTTTGTAGAGACAAATATGATTGCGCAGATGGTCAATATGGGGATGGCAACGGACTGCATGCCGACCGCAAGACCGGTGATCATGACAGTTGCGGGTCCGGTCTGGCCGGACTCAGCGATACGTACAACCGGGGATGCAGAAGTGTAGTACTCGGTGATGAGACCGATCACAACACCACCGGCGGCGCCGAATAGTACGGACCACCAGATGTTGATACTCACGCCGATCGAACTCAGCACGAAGTAACCGACGGCGATAAAAAGGATTGGGGAGCCGACCATGCCGATACGCAACGCAACCGCCGGGTTGGCGTTTGAAAAAGCGCGTACGACCATGATGCCGATAATCGAGCAGATGAGGCCGGTGCTTGCGAGTGCAAGGGGTGTGAACATGAGCGCACCGCGTCCCTGTTCTTCTGTCAGTCCCGGAGCCAGGTTGCCAACCCCAATGGCTGCCAGCGTTGACGCGATAGCGATTGTTGCAATCATTGAACCGCAGTAAGACTCGAAGATATCCGAGCCCATGCCCGCGACGTCACCCACGTTGTCCCCAACGTTGTCAGCAATAACACCCGGATTACGTGGATCGTCTTCGGGAATACCTTGTTCGAGCTTACCCACAAGGTCTGCGCCGACATCCGCACTTTTGGTGTAGATTCCACCACCGACACGGCTGAAAAGCGCTACGACTGATGCACCCATCCCGAAACCGTGGATGTGGTGTGCGGTGTGGGGATCACCGCCGAAGAAGTAGTAAACAATCCCGAGGCCGAGCAGTCCCAGGGACGCAACGGCCAGGCCCATGATAGACCCGCCAAAAAACGCAACAGAGAGAGCGGCTGCCTGTCCCTGGGTGTGAGCGGCGTTGGTTGTGCGGACATTTGCCTTGGTTGCCGTGTACATTCCGAACCAACCTGCCCCGGCGGATGACAGTGCGCCAGCCAGAAATGCCCCTGCGGTCATCGGCCCGAGCGCGTCGGTAAAGAAAATAATGATCAGAAGCACAGTGGCAAATATGGCCAACATGGTGTATTCGCGGCGCATGAAAACCATCGCGCCTAAGTGAATCTGGTCCGCGATCTTCTTCAGCGCGTCGCTGCCTTCTTCATACGACTTGACGATGCCATAGATAATCACAGCGGCAACAAGCCCGACGACGCCCAGAATGGGCGGGATCAGGGATGGATCGATCATAGGAGTCCCCAACTATCCTGTTTCTTAATTTGAAATGCGCAGCGTCCCGAGGCCGGGTCGCAGGCGGCGCGTATGATACCAGCGTGGAAGCTGAGTACCAGACAAATTAGCGCGCCCTTGTAGGGGATTGTAAGGGTTACCCCTGCTGCAGAAGTGCCCGCAGATCAATAATGGCAGCGTTGGCGCGTGCGATGTAACTCGCCATGACAAGTGAGTGGTTCGCAAGGGGGCCAAGACCGTCCCCGTTGAGGACCATGGGGCTCCACAACGTTTCCTGGGAGGGTTCCAGTTCGCGGATGATCTGTTGCAGCGATACGCGGGCGTTCTTCTTATCGAGTACATCGCCAAAGTCGTGCTCGAGCGCCCGTAACATATGTATCAGGGCGTAGGTAAACCCGCGTGTTTCGTAGAATACGTTGTCAATTTCGAGCCACGGCGTTTTAACCATCTGGTCTTTTGGAGCGTCTGTTGCCTGGGCTGCAGATGAATCACCAGCGAGGTCGATGTTCAATTGACGTTTGCCGACACTTGCGGACAGGCGCTGGGACAGACTGCCGAGGCGGGTTTCGACGGCCGCCAGCCACTGCTGAAGGTTGTCAGCCCGCGCGTAGAACTGGGCGTTTGTTTCCTGGCTGTCGGCCAGACGGCTGAGATAAGAACGAAAGAGGGTGATGCCGTCTTTGTACTCGTCTTCGGTTTGTGGGAGTGCCCAGGAGGAATTGTCGAAGAAGAACTTGCCTTCAGCATTGGAGAGATCCGGATCCTCCACGGACTGACTCTGGGATCTGGAGAAATCGTTGCGGTAGACCCGAGCGGTATCCCGCACCAGCGTCAGCATGCCAAACTCCCACTCGGGAACGTTGTCCATCCAGATGCCCGGCGGAAAGAGATCGTTTGAAAGATATCCCCCGCGTTTATCGAGGAGTGTTTCGGCGAGTGTGATGAGGGTGGCGGTGCTGACGTATCCGGTGACGAGTGCATCATTTTCCTTCTGAGCGATCAGCGCAGCGTTTTCACGAACAGGGAAGCTGTCGGGTTCGTAATCCCACCACCAGGCGAAAACAACGCAGATGACGAGGTACACACCGATCAGGATCCCGCCGTACTTCAGGACGGAGCGGGTGATCCCGCCTTCGGATTCGTCCATGTAGACCGGCTCGCTGCGTTCCCAGATTTTCCAGTTCACGTTGTTTTCCCTACTGCATAAGATGCGTCAATTTTGATTCTGGCACTCATTCTGAAAAACACAAACGTTCCACACCCGCCGGTGAGCGAACTTCAATCTGTGCCGGAAGGCGCCCACTGATGCTTGCGCTCAGTACCTGATAGATGTGACGACCCTGCCGGTCGTTGCGCGCCCAGATCGTGTACCTGCAGCGGGTGCCTGCGGGGGTGCTGGCGATATCGCCCAGGGCGGTTTCGAGGGACTGTGGAGGCCCGTCAATGATCTTCTGACTCAATTTCACCTGCGTTCGTTGTGCCTGACTTAACAGTCGTATCTGGCGTTCAGTTGGTTCTATGGATGGGTGATCGGGAAGGATGATACGGGCCCGCGCCAGCATGGACCGGGCTGTTGCGTACTGGCCCCGATCGAGGGCACTCATGGCGAGTTCAACGTATTTCTCAACAACGTGTTCCAGACCGCGCTGAGCGTCAGACTGTGTCGGGTCGCGATCGAGTATGCTCTGATAGATTCCATAGGCGCTTCCTTCTTCGGGGTAGGTCAGGTGGTCGCGCTCGATGGCCTGGTCCGCCTGATCGAGCAGGGTATAGAGCTCGTCTCGCGGGATTGCGACTATCTCAGTGTCCGCGCTGTCAGGTGACGGGGCCGGCGCCGTTTCCTGAGGCCTGGTCGCACACGCGCTGACCAGGAGGACCAGAATGAGGCCCGACAACAGACGTTTGTGCAATAAAATTGCGCAGTTAGCCGCACAGGGTGCGGAATTGAGTGATTTCACAGCAACTCTCGAAGGGACATGTAAAATGTGCGGCCAGATTTTACCAAGCCCAGGTTTCAGTAGTTGGAAATATCGAACTTCGCGGGCGCCTGGCAGTCGATAGACAGGGAACGGACGGGCCAAGTGAAAAAGAAGTTTATAGGAGCGACCGTGCAAGGATTTTGGAAACTCGCGGCCATCTGGATGCTACTGGCAGCAGCGCCAGGGATGCTCCATGCACAGGCGTTCGAACAGAACAACGCCGGTGGCGCTCTGCTGTTGGAGGGATTTGAGGAAGAAGAACCGTTTCTGAAGGTTGATGAAGCTTTCAGGTTGTCGGTCACGCTGAACCCGAATGATGTCCTCCTCGCCAGTTGGGAGATGCCGGACGGTTACTACCTGTACCGGCATCAGTTCAAATTCGAAGCTGAGGGTGATGCACTTGCGGTCGGCGAACCCGTAATTCCCCCTGGCAAGCAGAAGTACGATGAGTTTTTTGGTGATGTAGAGGTTTACTACCACTCTGCCGAAGTTGCGGTTCCCCTGTCAGGTGGGGGCACGGGGCGTGTTGGCATCATGTATCAGGGCTGCGCTGACCGTGGACTGTGTTATCCCCCGGAACAGAAATGGTTCGAGTTTGACGGTGCCAACCTGCTGGCAACCAATGCCGGGGTCACCGTTGTCAACAACGCTGCGGCAGCTGATTCATCTGTTTCCGCGGGTTCCCCATCAGGTAGCGGGGTTGCGGATACCGAAGAGGAATTACTCGCCGGTATTCTGGCTGGCGAAAACCTGCTCTACGCGCTCAGCCTCTTTTTCATTGCGGGCATCGGCCTGGCATTTACACCCTGTGTGCTGCCGATGGTGCCGATACTTTCCAGCATCATCGTTGGAGAAGGAGCCGACATATCCCAGCGCAGGGCGTTTACCCTTTCATTGGCGTATGTTCTCGGTATGGCAGCGACCTACGCGTTTGTAGGGACCCTCGTGGGGCTCTTCGGTGCTGAACTGAATCTGCAGGCAGCGCTCCAGTCGCCGCCGGTTCTGATCTTCTTTGCACTGGTTTTTGTCGTTCTGTCGCTTGCGATGTTCGGGTTCTATGAACTCCAACTGCCCCAGGCGTGGCAGGACAGGCTCAATGCGATGAGCCAGAAGCAACAGGGCGGCAAACACGCCTCTGTTGTCATCATGGGCGCGTTATCGAGCCTGGTTGTGAGTCCCTGTGTGTCAGCACCGCTCGCCGGAGCGCTCATCTACATATCGACATCCAACGATGCGGTTCTCGGTGGCACGGCTTTGCTGGCGCTTGGCCTCGGCATGGGTGTACCGCTCCTGGTTGTTGGCGCAAGCGGTGGTCAGTGGCTGCCGCGGGCCGGAGCGTGGATGAACACCGTGAAGGCGCTGTTTGGTGTGCTGTTGCTGGGTGTCGCAATCTGGCTTGTGGAAAGAGTTGTGCCTGCTAGCGTCACACTCATGCTCTGGGCGGTTCTGCTCCTCGGCAGCGGTGTTTACCTGGGGGTGCTCGACTTCACGCCAAAAGAAGGTGCAGCCCGGTTCGGGAAAGCTGTGGGAACATTGGGTTTTCTGTGGGGCATTCTCCTGATGATTGGCGCGGCGAGTGGCGCCTCAGATCCGTTCAGACCCCTGGAACGGTTGGCAGGTGGCGGTTCCGGCGGCGGTGCCGAAACCCACGAAGAGGTTGCCTGGGTACCGGTGAAGAGTGTGGATGACATTCAGCAGGTTGTGCGTGCGGCGGGTCAGCCGGCGATCCTGGATCTCTACGCTGATTGGTGCATCTCATGTAAAACCATGGAACGCAATGTCTTTCCGGAACCCTCAGTGGCGTCGCGGTTGAAACAATTTACGCTCGTGCGTGCTGATGTGACGCTGAACGATGAAATCGATCAGGCGCTCCTGAATCACTACGGACTTTTTGGTCCGCCCAGCCTGGTATTTTTATCCGGAGATGGCAGCGAGATGAAAGAAGTTCGCATACAGGGTGAGGTGGATGCGGAGACCCTCGCGCGCCATCTCGGGGCTGTCCTTGCCAACGTAAATGGCGACAATTTCGGCGAAATTGCGTCGATCTCCCGTTAAATAGACTATACTCACCAAAAATAGCACAGGAGCGTGTTAAATGCCCAGTATTCTGGTGCTGAACGGGCCCAATCTGAATCTCCTCGGCAGCCGCGAACCGGAAGTCTACGGTTATGACACGTTAGCTGACATTAATGCCCGGGTGAGTGCGGCGGCGCCGCTAGGAACGGAGGTTTCGTTTTTTCAGAGCAACGCGGAACATGAGTTGATCGAGGCCGTTCATGGAGCAAAAGCGAATGGTGTCGACTTCATCATCATCAACCCTGGGGCGTACACCCATACAAGCATTGCGCTCAGGGATGCATTCCTGGGGGTGAGTATCCCGTTCATCGAAATCCATCTTTCGAACGTTCATGCCCGTGAAGACTTCAGGCAACAGTCCTATCTGAGTGATGTTGCGGTTGCGGTGATCACCGGATGTGGCGCCCTCGGATATGAGCTGGCTTTGCAGGCAGCGGTCGCACGGCTCGCAGATTAAGCAGACTCAAACAGAATAAGGGAGGAAGGGTATGGCGGTTGACCTGCGCAAAGTCAAAAAGTTGATTGAACTGGTGGAGGAATCGGGTATTGCCGAGCTCGAGGTGAGCAGCGGAGACGAATCTGTACGGATTGCCCGTTATCAGAACACCTCACAGGTTGTGACGCGCCTGACCTCTGAGGAACCGGTTTCAGCGACACTGGCCCCACCGGTTGCCGCTGGCGGACAGAATATAGCGGCACCCATGGCCGGGACGTTTTATCGTGCACCTCACCCGGACGCAGACCCCTTTGTCGAGATTGGGCAGAGCGTCTCGCCGGGAGAGGTGGTGTGTATCATTGAGAGTATGAAAATGATGCACGAGATTCGCGCTGGTGAAGCGGGTACTGTAGCGAGCATCAATGTCGACAATGGGCAACCGGTTAACACAGGAGATGTCCTCTATACACTGTCTTAGAGGTGCCCTCAGGTGCGTGCCATGAGTTGGCTGCAGATAGAGCTTGCGACATCACCCGATCTTGTAGATACCGTCGAATCCTGTTTACTCGAATGTGGTGCGCTTGCGATCACACTTGTCGGTGAAGATGACGAACCCCTGCTTGAACCTGCCCCAGGGCAGAATCCACTGTGGAAACAGATCAGCCTGCGTGCGCTTTTTGACCTCAACCTCGATCTGGAATCTCTGCGAATGGCGCTTGCAGATCTCAACCAGGCAGCCGACGTCACTTTTATCGGTGAGGAAGACTGGATTGCTGCGATGCAGAGTCATGCGGTTGAAGCGCGGTTCGGTGAACGCCTTTATCTCAAACCAAAAAGTAAGCGTTCACTTTCGAGGAATGCCCATATCGAAGAAGGTGTTACGATGTTTCTCGATCCCGGGCTGGCGTTCGGGTCAGGCTCACACCCGACGACCCGGCTCTGCCTTCAGTGGATTGCTGATAACGTCATGGCAGGGAATCATGTTCTCGACTTCGGCTGTGGGTCGGGGGTATTGGGTATAGCAGCCGCATTGCTCGGCGCTGAAGTGGTTGCGGTGGATCACGATGACCAGGCTGTGCTCGCAACCCGGGAAAATGCGGCAGACAACGGTTTGTCTCACGAAGCGATTACAACGTACGCTAAGCGCGACTGGTATCCTGAGCGGTGGCTGCGGTCATTCGACGTTGTTGTTGCGAACATACTGGCAGCCCCGTTACAGGATTTGGCGGAGGAGTTTGAGTGGGTGGTTAAACCTGGTGGAAGTGTCGTGCTGTCCGGCGTGCTGGAAACACAGGCAGCAACAGTGATGGCAAGTTTTGGGAACACCCGCTTCGACGAACCGCGGTCTGAAGATGGATGGGTGCTTCTAAGCGGTCACGTCTCACCTCAACCGGGCACTCAGCCCAGGTGATCGCCCCCGCCATGTCAGAAAACAATCTGGCGCCATTGGTCACGCAGTGTCCAAATTGCACCACGCGTTTCAAAGTGACAGAAGCGCAATTACAGGTGGCTGCCGGCCGCGTTCGCTGTGGTGCCTGTCTCACAGTGTTTGACGGCACGGAAAAGCTCCTGGTGGATGGTGAAGTCATGTCCGGGTCAGCTGATGCAGAAGATCTGGACCAATTCCTGGCCGAACTCGATACACCACGGGAAGATGAGCATCCTGAAGAAGCGGTCCTGGTGTTCAGCGATCAAGCTGAGTTACAAGAAGAAGCTCCGGAAGCTCAGACAGCCGACGAAGACCGGGAAGAAGACAGAGATCAAGAAGACAAAGAAGAAGAAGACAGAGAACAAGAAGAAGACAGAGAACAAGAAGACAAAGTAGAAGACAAAAAAGAAGACAAAAAAGGAGACACAGGGGGCGAGCCGGAACTGGTTGTGCCAGAGGCGGTAGAAGCGGCTGATCAGGTACCGGGCGCGCTCAACGATCTCGAAGCTGAATTCCTGGAAGATCTCCTTGCGGATGCAGAGGGTGAGCCGGACGCGGCTGTCGAACCTCCGCCCGTTGATGAAGACCGGGAACCTGAAGTGATCGAAGCTACGCTCCCGGTATCAGACGTACTGGCAGAGACTGAACCTGAATCGAACGTCATTCCGGCAGAAACCACGGAAACCCTGGATGAGGTGCTGGTTGAGCTTGATACGGCGGCTGATGAGCTGGTAACGGAGGAACTGGGATCGGAAGAAGTCGCACCACAAGAAGCGGAGTCGGAAACGTCGGGTGGTATTCGATGGCCGAGAGTTTTGCTCATTGCGCTGCTGGTGCTAGGGCTCCCGGCTCAAATTCTCTGGTTCCAATACGATCGGTGGGTGAAAGACCCGACCTACCGGCCGGTTTACGAGGCGCTCTGTTCGGTCGCTCAATGTACGTTGCCGCCTCTCAGGGAAATTGGGGCAATTGTCTCGCGTAAATCCGTTACCCGCACACACCCTGATACACCCGATGGCCGGATCGTCGATGTGCTCATGGTGAACAACGCCGAGTTCGCTCAGCCATTTCCGGTTATCGAACTTACGTTCACGAGCTTGTCAGGGGAGCTGGTGGCCCAGAGGCGTTTTCAGCCCCGTGAATACCTCAGTGGCGAACTTGCCGGGCGCGAAATCATGCCGCCCAGAACGCCAATCCACGTGTCTTTGGAGCTCAGGGATCCCGGCCCGGATGCGCAGAGCTTCCGCATTGAATTTCGCTAGCTGAATTAGCGGTTCGCAAGCTAGAAACTGCTTGCGCAGCCGGGACCGATCACGGTTTACTACCGCGCTCAATTTGAAAGGGAAAAACCATGCTTGGATACGCAACGATCGGTGTAAACGATATGGCGCGCGCGGAAGCGTTTTACAACGAACTGCTGGCCGAGATCGGCGGGTCACAGCTTTTTGGCCAGGACCGCATCAAGTTCTACGGGACGGGTGAAGGGGCGATGCTCGCGATCTGTATTCCGTACGATGAACAGGCCCAGCACCGCGGAAATGGCAATATGATTGCAATCCCTGGCGGAGACCGGGCCGGTGTGGACAAGCTCTACGCCAAAGCGATTGAACTCGGGGCGACCGATGAGGGTGAGCCCGGTGAGAGAATGCCGGTTTTCTATGGCGCCTATGTGCGTGACCTCGACGGCAACAAGCTTTGCTTCTACGAAATGAAAATGTAGAGAACGTTATCGACGCGGGCTTCAACAATCCCCTGGGTATCGGACGCCTGCAGCTGCGTAACAGGTTGGCACTTGCGCCTATGGCCGGGTTGACGGATGTACCCTTCCGTCAACTCGCCTGGGATTTCGGCGCTGGCTACCTGGTCAGTGAAATGGTATCCAGCAAGCCAGAGCTCTGGGATACCGGCAAAAGTCGGCGACGACGAATTCCTGTGCGTGGTGCAACACCGGTAGCGATCCAGATCGCTGGAACGGAGCCGGCCGTCATGGCTGAAGCTGCCCGGCGCCATGTCGACGAAGGGGTTGAAGTCATAGACCTCAACTTCGGTTGTCCGGCCAGAAAGGTATGCAGGAAGGCTGCCGGATCTGCGTTGCTTGGCCGTACGGATCTGGTCGCGGCAATTGTTTCGGCGGTTGCGGAGGCGGTGGATGTTCCGGTTACGATGAAGATTCGCACAGGTCTCGAGCCCGGGGACCGTCTTGGGCTTGCTGCTGCGATTGCCGGATGTGAAGCGGGGGCGCAGATGATCGTTGTCCATGGTCGCAGCAGGGCTTGTCGTTTCCGTGGCTCGGCTGAGATTGCGCCTGTCCGGGAAATCAAGTCGGCGGTCAAGGTACCGGTTCTCTTTAACGGCGATATAGAGACACGGGAGCAGCTCGACGATGCGCTTGCACAGTCAGGCGCTGACGGAGTGATGATCGGACGTGGGGCTTTCGGCCAACCCTGGATCTTCAGTGAACTCCTGGGTTTACCCGTGAGCCATACAACCAGGCTCGAGACGGTCGTTGAGCATGTTGTGGCCATACACGAGTTCTACGGTAGTGATCAGGGGGTCAGAATTGCGCGTAAGCACATCATCGCTTATTCGCAGCGGCCTGGATTTGAGCATCTGGACACACGGCAACTTGCGAGTCTTGACGATCCCGGGCGGCAATTGGCCTGGCTCTATGGTGAGTCGAGGCGCGCGGCATGAGGGCTCTTCAGATCAATACATCTTCAGATCAATACCAGAGGGGGACAGTTTTTGACGGATATCAGGATCCGGCGGGCGCTGCTGAGCGTTTCCGATAAAACGGGCATCGTTGAACTGGGGAAAGCGCTCGACGCGGGTAATGTGGACATTCTCTCGACCGGCGGTACATATGCTGCGTTGCGCGATGCCGGTGTCGGGGTCACAGAGGTAGCGGACTACACGGGTTTTCCCGAAATGATGGATGGCCGGGTGAAGACGCTGCACCCGAAGGTCCACGGCGGCATCCTCGGACGGCGCGATACCGACCAGGAGGTAATGGCGGACATGGACATCCACCCCATTGATCTGGTTGTCGTCAATCTTTACCCATTCGCGGCAACCATTCAGCGCGAAGACTGCACAGAAGAACTGGCGATAGAGAATATCGACATCGGCGGCCCGGCGATGTTGCGGTCCGCGGCGAAGAACCACCGTGATGTTGCGGTGGTTGTCGACCCGGAGGATTACACCGGGATTATCGATACGCTGGAGAGTGGCACTTCTATCGATCAGCGGCGGCGGCTTGCAGTTAAGGCATACAGGCACACGGCTGAGTACGATGCCACCGTAAGCGGATACCTTGGCGGAGATGAGCTGTTGCCAGACTCGATCAGCCTTGCGTTCAAAAAAGTTCAGGAGATGCGCTACGGAGAAAATCCACATCAATCTGCGGCGTTTTACCGTGAAGTAATCTCACCGGGCAGCGGGAACATCGGCAGCTTCACCCAGCACCAGGGGAAAGAACTCTCTTACAACAATATCGCGGACACGGATGCAGCGCTCGAGTGCGTGAAGGTTTTTGACGAACCGGCGTGTGTCATCGTCAAACATGCAAATCCCTGTGGAGTGGGAATAGCGAAAGACATCGGAACGGCGTACGACAAAGCGTTCGCAACGGATACAACATCAGCGTTTGGAGGCATCATCGCTTTCAACCGTGAACTGACCGGCGAGGTATTGGCTGACATTCTCGAACGTCAGTTTGCAGAGGTTGTCATCGCGCCTGCCGTTACCGATTCGGCAATCACCGCAGCACAAACGCGGAAGAACGTACGGCTGCTCACGTGTGGCGATCTGAGCGGTAGCCAGCGAGGAAGGGAATACAAGAGAGTCGGCGGTGGTCTGCTCATCCAGAGTCCGGACGAGCTGTGCCTTGACGAGGCATCGTTGAAGGTTGTGGGTGAAGTGAAGCCTGACGAGCAGACCATGGCGGATCTCCTGTTTGCCTGGAAAGTAGCCTGGTTTGTCAAATCGAACGCCATTGTCTATGCCCGGGACGGTCAAACGATTGGTGTCGGCGCGGGGCAGATGGCTCGGGTCACGAGTGCCAGAATAGCGGGGATCAAAGCGGGCGATGAGGGCCTTGAGGTGAGAGGCGCCGTGATGGCATCGGACGCCTTTTTCCCGTTCCGGGACAGTATCGATACAGCGGCAGAAGAAGGCATCCGTGCGATCATTCAACCGGGTGGATCGATCCGGGATGACGAGGTCATTGAAGCTGCAAACCAACACGGCATACCGATGGTGTTCACCGGCATTCGACATTTCAGACACTAAAACCGCAACACGAAACGGGTAGAGAGGGTAAATGAAAGTACTTGTGATCGGATCCGGCGGACGCGAACACGCGCTTGCCTGGAAGCTGGCACAGGCCGATGACGTGGAAGAGGTCCTTGTCGCTCCCGGCAATGCGGGTAGCGCATCCGAACCCGGAGTACGCAATGTGGATGTTGGGGCAGAAGACCTCGAGGGTCTTGTTGCTCTGGCAGAAGCTGAGGGAGTCGGCTTCACGATGGTGGGCCCCGAGGCGCCGCTTGTTGCAGGGGTAGTGGATCTGTTCCAATCCCATGGGCTTGCCTGTTTCGGACCCGGTTCGGGGGCTGCACAACTGGAAGGTTCCAAAGCTTTCACCAAAGAGTTTCTTGCTCGCTACGACATCCCTACTGGTGCGTACGAATCCTTCGATGATCCCTCGAAGGCAGTTGCTTATATCAAAGCCCAGGGTGCACCGATTGTCGTCAAAGCGGATGGTCTTGCCGCGGGGAAAGGAGTTGTAGTTGCACAGACTGAAGATGAGGCGATCGCAGCGGTAGAAGATATGCTGAGTGGGAACGCATTTGGTGATGCCGGGGCCCGGGTTGTCATCGAGGAGTTTCTCGAAGGCGAAGAAGCGAGCTTCATTTGTCTGTGTGATGGGAAAACTGCAGTGCCATTTGCCAGCTCCCAGGATCACAAAGCACGAGATGATGGAGACAAGGGCCCCAACACCGGGGGTATGGGCGCTTATTCACCAGCGCCGGTTGTTGATACCGAAATGCACAACAAAATCATGGAACTTGTGATCGAACCCACGCTGGAAGGCATGGCGCGGGACGGGGTGCCGTACGTCGGGTTCCTGTACGCGGGGCTCATGATCACGCCTCAGGGTGTGCCGAAAGTCATCGAGTTCAATTGCCGTTTCGGCGACCCTGAAGCCCAGCCTGTGCTGATGCGTTTGCGGTCGGATCTGCTCGCAGCCTGCCAGCTTGCTCTTGCGGGAGAACTGGATGGCTATGAATTGGAGTTCGATCCGCGTGTTGCTCTGGGTGTTGTCATGGCCGCGGGGGGCTATCCAGCCAGCTACAACAAAGGGGATCCGATATCAGGTCTGGAAAAAGACCTTGTCGACACGAAGGTGTTCCATGCCGGGACCACAACTGAAAACAGTGATGTTGTCACCAACGGTGGTCGCGTCCTCTGTGTGGTTGGTGTCGGGAGCAGTGTGGCATCTGCACAGGCTCGCGCGTACGAGCGGGTCGATCTCATCGGCTGGCGAAACCGCTATTTCCGCAAGGACATCGGTCACAGGGCGATCGCGCGAGAGGAAGAGAGTTAAATACGGTAGGTTGTCGCCGTCATGACGGCGGATACGAGCCGCATGAACGATTTCACGGGTGGTGGGAACTCTTCGCCACCCGATGCGAGGGCTTCCGCGCCGTGACGTTCTTCGTCCTCGCGCATCTGTTCGAGGATCTCCCGGCTTTTTCTGTCTTCTTCCGGGAGGCTGTCGAGATGCCGGTCCAGGTGCTGAACCACCTGGTCTTCTGTGGCTTCCACAAATCCCATGCTGATCCGATCACCGGCAAGCCCGGTTACAGCGCCGAGGGCATACGAGGCGGCATAAAAAAGCGGATCAAGAACACTGGGAGCGGCATCGAGTTCGCGCAGACGCTCCCGGCACCAGGCCAGGTGATCCCGTTCTTCCTCGGCTGCGGATTTCAGGTGTGAGCGGGTTGCCTCGTCCCTTGCTGTCAAAGCCTGGCCTTCGTAAAGGGCCTGGGCGCAGATCTCGCCGCAATGATTGACCCGCATCAGGCCTGCAGCGTGTTTGCGCTCTTCTGTGTCGAGCTCAGCATCGGCGGTATCTGCTGACGGGTTTTGGCGTTCAGGCGTATAGCTTCCTGTCAGGGTTTTCAGCCCCTGGTCAAAACCTGTAACGAGGTCATCAATTTTCATGGGGTCATCGTGCCATAATCCCCGGATGGCGGAAACGAAAGACCTGAACCTGCTGCTGGATGCCCAGGTACCGATCATCGGGATCGAATCGCCGGATGAGCAACGTGTTCTGGCGATGCTGCTCAGATTTGCCATGCAGAGGCAGCTGACCTACTACCAGTGGACGGTAACACAGGGGTTGCAGCTTGCCGGTTTTGGCGAACAGGTAGCGGGTGAGCACCAGGACCCGGAAGAGGTGCTCGAACACATCAGCAGCACACCAGGTCCGGCCCTCTATGTCCTCTGTGATTTTCATCCGTACCTCGAAGGTGAGCCGAAGAACGTCCGTTATTTGAAAGATGTGGGCCTTGCGCACGACAAGCTCAAGAACACAGTTGTCCTCGTCAGCCACAAACTCGAAATTCCCGCCGAACTCGGGAGGATGAGTGCGAATCTCAATCTGCGATTGCCGAGCGACGAAGAGCTGATGGCGATGGTGCGGCGTGAGGCACAGGGGTGGGCGGAAGCCAATCGGGGACAGAAGGTGAAAACTGACAGCCGAACGCTTGAAAAGCTCATCGCCAACCTGAGAGGGGTCTCCCACGCTGACGCGCAAGTTCTGATCCGCCATGCGATATACAGCGATGGGGCGATTACCGAGTCGGACATACCTGGCGTCAACAAGCTCAAGTTTGAGCTCATGGATGCCGAGGGGGTTTTGCATTTCGAGTACGACACGGAACGCTTCTCCAACGTTGCAGGTCTCACAAACCTGAAAGAGTGGCTGAAACTGCGACGGTCCGCATTTCTTGCGGAACAGGCTGACCGGCCGCGTGGAGTGCTCCTGCTTGGCGTCCAGGGGGGAGGGAAAAGCCTGGCTGCCAAGGCGATTGCCGGTTTCTGGTCGATACCGCTTCTGCGCCTCGATTTCGGCACCCTCTACAACAAATTCTTCGGGGAATCGGAACGCAACCTGCGCAATTCCCTGAAACAGGCGGAGTTGATGGCGCCCTGTGTACTGTGGATGGACGAAATCGAAAAGGGTCTGGCAACAGGGCAGGGGGATAACGCAACGTCACACCGGATACTCGGAACGCTGCTGACGTGGATGGCGGAGAACGATAGTGCTGTCTTCATTGTTGCCACTTCCAACGACGTCACGGACTTGCCGCCGGAACTCATGCGCAAAGGGCGGCTTGATGAGATCTTCTTCGTCGACCTGCCTACACGGAGCGTTCGCCGTGACATCTTCCGGATACATCTCGCGAAACGGGACCTCAATCCCGACGACTTCGATCTGGATGCGCTTGCAGATGGTGCAGCCGATTTCACGGGTGCGGAAATCGAAGAAGCCGTTGTGGCCGCGAGGTACCTTGCGTCGGATCGGGACGGGGCTGTAACCCAGAAGGATGTTGCAGCGGCTGTCAACCGTACATATCCCATATCAGTACTTCGTGCGGAAAGCATCAGCGCACTCAGGCAGTGGGCCCAGGACCGGACCATCCCTGCTTAGTAAATCGCGGCTAAGAGCAATCTACCTACCTCTTTAGGAGCGGCTTTAGCCGCGATTCAGTCTTCGACTGGATGCGCGCGTATCCCGCGCTGAACCAACAGGAATGCACACAGTGCCCGCTCGCGGCTTCTACCCCCAATCACGTAGTAGACCTGGTGGGGATCGAAACGGGAAGCAAGTGCACGTACCTGGTCCAGCGCCACGGGGATTGAGCCGGGGACACACCGCGAACCGATGTTCAGCACTACACCGTGGGACCTGTGCGCCACAAACGTCACATGCTGATCCAGGACAAGTTCTGCGAAGAGGTCGTGATCGATCCGATGGGCACGCAGGTCGTCCAAAGCCGTGACGTCCGCGTTCCGCTTGTGACCGGAGATGATTGCGTCCTCGCCGCAGAAATCTCCCGCTCCAAGGTGCGCTAGCGTTGTTGTGCCGCGCTGCACAACAGCGTGACCGGATTCAATCACATAACATCCGTCTCCCCGCGTGTCACTGGTGATGAGATTACAGCCTGGTCTGATGAGAACGGGTTCGAAATGAGCAAGCAGTGTCTGCCAGGCTTTTCCGTCGAGCTGCCTCATCATGTGAGAACCCAGGAAGCGGCGCAGCCATTCGTCTGCTGCGTGGATAGTGGGGACGCCAGGGTCTGCTGATCGCTTCAGGACAAAGTCCCGATGAATGGCGTCCAGGCGCAGGATCCGGACAGACGACAACGTTCGGGCGCGCTGACAACCCGGGTAGAAATGGGTCAGGGGTCCTGCTTTCCTGTGACGTAGAATCTGATCCGGGGTAAATGTTTCGATCTGCCCGTGCAGAAGATAAAAGTAGGCGGGCAGTCTGTCCGGACTCTGGATCAACCAACGCCCCTTCGGGACATAGAGATGGTGTGCCCGCTCGGACAGGGCCCGGAGCTCAAAAGGCGGTACGTTGCTGAACTCCCGGATGCGGCGCAGTTGATCGTGAAACATTGAGGCACTGTGTGCCCTTATCGCTTCTCAACGTAGCGGCGTTGATCTGATCTCCCTGTAGGTTCGTGGCGATCCGTTCAGCCCGTACCAATCTCGAACGTATGGGTTATCTCGACTCCGGCGCGCTGGAGCATGATCGAAGCGGAGCAGTACTTCTCGGATGTGAGTTTGATGGCCCTGTCGACCTTCTTCTCATCGAGGTTGTTGCCGTCAATCAGAAAGTGGATATGAATGTTTTCAAAAACCTGGGGGACGTCACCGGCTCTACGGGCTGTGATCTGCGTCACACAACGCGTCACTTCCTGACGCGATTTGGCCAGAATGTTCACGACATCGAACGACGTACACCCGCCCACCCCCATCAGCATGAGCTCCATTGGGCGTGTACCTCGATTTTGCCCGCCTGCATCCGGTGGACCGTCAATCTCTACCGTGTGCCCGGAGTCCGCAACAGCGCTGAAGTGGACGTCTTCGTGCCATGTGATTTCTGTGTTCATTGTCTGTGTTTGCGTGTGTAAGTTTGTAACTCCGAGACATTTTCGTGCATCTCAAAGTGAACTGCGACCGTTTGGACTGTGAAAAAGTGCCGTTTGTCGACCATGTCTCGAAACAGATCACAACCCTCCCCTAGTATTCATCACACGCAAGGTGTTACGAAGGAGCGCAACCAATGCTTGCAGCAAAGAGCAACCAACTTGGAAGACCTCTGACAGCCAAAGGTTTCCAGATGAACATGAACGCTGAGGCGGATACGCATCTCGATGCTTTCCTAGCCGCAGCGCATCGCAGAAAGTACCCGGCAAAGAGCACATTGATCTATGCCGGTGACAAAAGCGATTCGATCTACTACATCCTCAAAGGTTCCGTCACGGTACTCGTTGAGGATGAGTCGGGACGCGAAATCATTGTTGCGTATCTGAACAAAGGCGACTTTTTCGGTGAAATGAACCTGTTTACCGAAGACACACCGCGCTCAGCGTGGGTGAAGGCGAAGACCGAATGTGAGGTTGCCGAACTCTCATACAACAAATTCAAGGAACTGGCGGAACGCCACACAGATCTGCTTTACGCCGTTGGCAGGCAGATGGCGGATCGCCTCAACAGAACTACCCAGAAAGTGAGCGACCTGGCGTTTTTGGACGTGACGGGTCGAGTAGCACGGACGCTGCTGGAACTCACAAAACAGCCTGATGCCATGACACATCCGGACGGGATGCAGATCAAAATCACCCGTCAGGAAATCGGACGCATTGTCGGCTGTTCAAGGGAGATGGTAGGACGCGTACTGAAAACCCTCGTGGACCAGGGACTGGTCTCAGTCAAAGGAAAGACCATGGTGGTGTTCGGTACGCGCTAAGCGCTATGCACAAGGATGTGTGAATATAGATAAGGGCCAACGGACTTGGCCCTTTTTTTTGCCCGCAATTCCTCCCATGATTGCGTTCATGGCATCCCTGCCGGACTACCTCCCAGCCGATCTACCCACGGGGTCCGCATCACCGCGAATCGCCGGTAGGCGCTTCGCTGCGAACCCGCACAACGCATGCGTTGTGCCTTCAGCCGCGATCCGGGCAACAACAATCGCGGCTGAAGCCGCTCCTACAGAGGTAAGCGAATCAACGGTACGGTCGGCATGACCTCGGCTGGCAGAGATGCTTTCCGGGCTGATTGAAACTCTGCAAAATCCCCAACCACAACCTGCCAGACGTACAGACAGTCTGTGCCTTCCATCTCCACAGGTGGGCTGAATCCCATCGGAGCCATCCCCCAGGCTTTGCCGGGTGCCGTCAGGTTCGATTCCAGGAACTCGAGATACTCCCCGAAGCGATCGACAGGACACAGGTCGATGAACGCGACAACAGGCTGATGCAGTACCTTCAGACGTCTCGCGAGCTCCGCCGGAAAGAGCCCACCCGTCCAGCGTGCATTAATCTCGGTGATGAGGATGTCATCTTCGCGGATGAAGTAGTCGATGCCCAGATTGAATCCAATGTCGGACTTGAAACCGTGCCGGCGGGCAAATTCTCCCACCGACAACAGTATCTTTTCGTGTTCCGGTGAAACACTGACCCCGGGTCCCAGGAGGTTGCCAACCCATAGTCCGTCAGCGAAAAGTATCTGGCGAACGTTTGTGATCCGGATGTCCTCATTCGAAACAAAAAGATCCACGGTCATCTCGGTAAATTCGGGGACATCGAGCCGTTGCTGCAGGATGACGTCTACTGAGTCGTCGTATTCGGCAACATAAGCCAGTGCCTGCTGAAGGTTTTCGACCGTCGTGACGTTACGTGCTCCGGCGAGACCCAGTGTCTTCAGCATGAGCGGCGCACCGTGGGCCTCCGCGAATGCCGGGAAAACCGCAGGCAGCTCTCCTTTTGTGGTGTGAATTGTATGAGGTACCGGTAGCCCGAAACGGGGCGCTTCCTCCGCAAAAAACACCTTGGAGTTGAGATTCTGGCTTGTCGCCAAAGCGATCTCATCTCTGTGCAGTGGCAGATTGGAGTGGCTGACCATGTACAGATTCTCGAGCGTGGCATCAGAAGGGGTTTCACTGGCTGACTCGTAGAACCCTTCCATTGGATGATATTGCACACGACTCAAAACAGGAGGGTCGAGCCCAAGTTCACTAAACATGTTGTGGTAGCGCTCCAGGGCTTCCCGCCATGGGGGCTCCTGGAAAGAATCGTAAAGACAAACGACATCGTCTTTTTTGGCGATATAGAGCAGCGCCACCTGCAGCATGCCGGTCAATACCTGGTTGGACCGATGGTCTTCCAGCTGTTTCGGAGTCAGCTCCGACAGATCGAAATGTAACGAACAGTCATCGCCCGCCATGCTGATACGCATGGAAGCCTGCGTTGTTGGAACAAAAGGTCCTGCGAGAGGCATCCGGTCTACCGGAAAAGGTTCTCGAGTTCCTGACCCGGACTGTCTGCCCGCATGAACGCCTCACCCACGAGGAAACAGAACACGTCCCGCTCGTTCATCTGCCGGACGTGGTCGGCCGTCGAGATGCCGCTTTCGGTCACGACAGTGATGTTCGACGGGATGTGTTCCAGCAGGTCGAAAGTCGTTTTCAGAGACGTCTCAAACGTCTTCAGGTTTCGGTTGTTGATACCGATGAGTGATGGATTGAAAGTGAGCGCAGCATCGAGCTCAGTCTTGTTGTGTACCTCGATGAGGACGTCCATGCCGAGACCACGGGCTGCCTGGGTGAGGACGGTCAGGCGCATGATATTCAGCGCTGCTGCAATCAGGAGAATGCAGTCGGCGCCGAGCGCCCGGGACTCCTCTACCTGGTACTCATCGACGGTGAAGTCTTTACGGATAACCGGCAGGTCGACGGCTGCCCGGACATCAACCAGGTATTGATCGCTCCCCTGAAAATACTGCTCGTCCGTCAACACGGATAGGCAGGTTGCGCCGTGGTCGGCATAAGACCGGGCGATATCGGTGGGCCTGAAATCCTTGCGGATAACTCCTTTGCTCGGAGAGGCTTTTTTGATTTCTGCAATGACCGCCTGCTCCCGGTTATTGGCTTTTGTCTCGAGAGCACGCGCAAAACCACGCGGCGGTTCCACGTCAGCCGCCCTGGCCCTGAGTTGCGAAACAGGTGTCACTGCCTCACGCGCGGCAACTTCCTCACGCTTCGTGGCGATGATCCGGTCGAGGATATCGCTCATTCTTCACCCATGAGTTTGGAAATACGAACGAGTTCATCAAGGTTCTCTTTGGCGAGACCCGCGGCGATCGCGTCCTGGGCCATGGTGACGCCGTTCCTGAGCGAAGTTGCGACGCCAGCCACGTAGATTGCTGCGCCAG
>JANQFF010000154.1 GCA_028277965.1 Pseudomonadales bacterium | reverse complement strand
TAGTGGTTGGGACAATACAATCAAACTGCGAGAGGCGAGAAGCGGTCGCCTCATACGCAATTTTGGGGGGCACAAATCGTCAAATCGGCATGTATATGTAACAGCGGCTGCATTTTCACCGGTTGGCGGAGAAATTCTATCGGGAGGCATCGACGGAACAGCAAAGACTTGGGATGTTGCGACTGGTAAGCTTCTGCGAACGTTTGAGGGACACACAAGTGTGGTGTCATCCGTCGCTTACTCTCCAGACGGCTTGTATGTGGCTACGGGGAGTCACGATCATACCGTGAAGTTATGGGAAGCAAAGACGGGTCGACTCCTGCACACATTAGGCGGCCACTCGGCTGCGATAAGATCGCTGGCGGTCTCCCCCAATGGAGGACGCGTTTTGTTGGGAAGCGACGATCGATCAGTTAAGCTCTGGGACCTGACATTGGGGCATCTGTTGCGCGTTTTCAGCGGTCATGAGGCAGCCGTGAGGTCTGTTGCGTTTTCACCAGACGGTGTTGAAGCCAGGTCAGCCGCCGTTGATGGTACTGTCAAGATTTGGGACTTGGAAAGGGGAAATCTCTTATCTGAGTTACACAACAAAAAGGGCTCCTACGCCACTAGCGCTGCGTTCTCGTCACAGCCTCCCAAAGTAGCCTACGGAAGAGGGGATGGAACGTTAGAATTGTGGGACGTAGCCACAGGCCGGATCCTGCGACGCTTGAAGCACGTCCGGAAGCTCCCATCGCACTGTAGGCGCCGCGCCACCTGCCCGATTGGAATAGGCTCACTGGCCTTTTCACGCGACGGAAACCGCGTAGCGTCAGGCTCGGAAGACAGTACGACGAAAGTGTGGGATGTGAAGACTGGACGACTCGTCAGCACGTTTCGACTAAAGTGGGGCTACGTGAACGCGGTAGCGTTCTCGCCAGATGGCACGCGGTTCGCTACGGGCCATCTAGATAATGGTGTAAGGATCGTAGATGCCGCCAACGGGCGATTACTACACCTCTTCGACGATCACACGCAACCGGCCTCCGCGGTGGCATTTTCACCCGATGGCGACCGTGTGGTCTCCGGCGGCTGGGACAATGACGTAATACTGTGGGATGCACGGAGCGGTCGCCTGTTCCACACGTTCAGAGGGCACTCCGGCAAAATTTCGTCGGTCGCGTTCACGCCCGATGGATCCCGGATCGTCACAGCCGGTGATGATACGACGATGAAGATCTGGAAGGTGGAAACAGGCGAGTTGCTTGCGACCGTCATCGGAACGAAAGACGGTGAATGGGTGGTAATCACGCCCGAAGGGTTCTTCAATGCATCAGGCAATGGTGCGGCGTTACTGAGCGTCGTGCAGGGATTTGAGGTGTATTCAATCGACCAGGTTTATCAGGCGCTTTATCGTCCGGACCTGGTGCGCGAGAAGCTCGCTGGCGATCCGCAGGGCAAAGTCAGGGAAGCTGCTGCCAGGCTCGATCTCGACAAGGTGATCGCGAGCGGCAGTGCTCCGGACGTGGCAATCACAAGT
>JANQFF010000117.1 GCA_028277965.1 Pseudomonadales bacterium | reverse complement strand
GAGTTCGATGCGGTTGTCATCGCGTGTCACAGCGACGAGGCGCTCGGTGTTCTTGCTGACCCGACACCTGCAGAGTGGCGGGCGCTGAGTGATATCCCGTACCAGCGAAACAGGGTCTATTTACACTCAGACCCGGACCTCATGCCGAGGAAGAAGGCGGCGTGGTCCAGCTGGAACGTCGTGAGAACCGAGGACAGTGAATACGTGTTCACCTATTGGATGAATCGCCTGCAGCAGCTCGAGTTGGACCGTGATTACTTCGTTACGCTCAACCCCCAGAAGGCCCCGGCCGAAGTGCGCTGGGCAGGTAGCTACGACCACCCCTGTTTTACACCGAAGTCCCGGGAAGCTCAGGCGCGGTGGGCTGACATCTCCAATCACCGCACAGCGTTTGCAGGTGCGTACTGGGGAGCGGGTTTTCACGAAGACGGTTTTGTAAGTGGGCGCCATTGTGCGCAACTGGTGGCGGGGAGGCTCGCGCGTGTTGGGTGAAGAAGGGATATTCGAAGGTACGCTCAGCCATAGCCGTCGTTTCGATATACGGCATCTGTTCAAATACCGGCTCTGGATGGTTCTTGCGCGAATCTCCGGATCCAGACTGCCCTGGCTGATTCAGCCTCGATGGAGGCGCTATCTGACGGCCGAAGAAGTTGTCGAACAGGCATCGCTCAGCGCTCATGATGATGTTTATGTTCTGACACAACCGTCCCTGTTCGGGCGGTCGTTCAACCCGGTTTCGTTTTACTTTGTGGTCTGCAACGGGGACGTTCAGGGCATCGTCGCTCACGTTCACAACACACCCTGGAACGAACGACATACGTATGCGCTGAAAAAGACTCACATGGAGAGGGGTGCCATTGTCTGGTCGTTCGACAAAGCGTTCCACGTTTCTCCGTTCCTGCCTATGGATCTCACGTACACCTGGCGGTTTTTGCTTGAAGCAGATCGGATACTCGTGACAAGCCAGGCGTGTGACCGCGGCGAGCAGGTGTTTTCTGCTGCCCTCAATCTGACCCGCAGCGATATGGCGCGAGGTGCACCGGTGTGGCTGCGAATTCGTTACCCGGTTCAGAATCTCACGACGCTTTGGCGGATTTACTGGCAGGCCCTGATACTGAAGACCAAGGGAGCGGTGTTTTATGCACACCCGAACAGGTAGATCACATGGGAGCAGAGGGTTCGCTGGCCCGGCGCGTTCTATCGTCCTGCGACAGCTGGATAAGCTGGAGTCCGGGGGCCTCGAGGTGGTTGATCCCTGGGGACAATATCTTTTCGGGAGCGAAACATCGGTACGTTTGCAGGTACATTCGCCGGGATTCTACTGGCGCCTTCTGACCGCAGGCAGTGTGGGGGCGGGTGAGGCTTACGCTGATGGTGACTGGGATACGAACGACCTGACGCGTCTGTTACAGCTGATCCTGGCTAACAGGGCTGTTCTGGATGGATTCGACAATAGTTACACCAGGCTCCTGAGAAAAGGCATCGATCGCATTGGATATATGCGGCAGGCAAACACCCGGTGGGGCAGCCGAGAGAATATTGCGGCGCACTACGACCTCAGCAACGAGTTCTTTTCCCTCTGGCTTGATGAGCGAATGATGTATTCGAGTGCGCTCTATGCTGACCCCGCCATGTCGCTTGAGGAAGCGTCTGCAGCCAAACTCGAACGAATAGCTTCACTTCTGCAACTGAAACCGGGGGATCATGTCCTCGAGATTGGTTCCGGGTGGGGTGGTCTTGCCATTTACCTGGCCCGGAACTTTGGCGTCGAGGTCACCACCACAACCATTTCCCGCGCCCAGTATCAGGAAGCTGATCGCCGGATAAAGGCCGCCAGTCTGGATGATTCGGTTCATCTTCTGCTTGATGATTATCGTGATCTGAATGGCCGTTTCGACAAGGTTGTGTCTATCGAAATGGTCGAAGCCGTGGGTAACGAGTTTCTCGATGGGTATCTCGCCAAGGTGGATGAACTTCTGAAACCGGGCGGACGGTTTGTCATGCAGGCCATCACCATTCGCGATGAACACTTTGAAAGCGCCTTACGCGAGGTGGATTTCATCAAAAAACACATCTTCCCCGGCGGTTTCCTTCCAAGTGTCTCCCGCCTGACAGAAGCAGGGGCGAAGACCGGATCGCTCAATCTTCTGGAACTCCACGATTTAGGCGCCGGCTATGCCCACACGCTTGCAGCATGGGCCCGGCGATTCATGGCCGCAGAGAGGCAGCTCGATGCGCTCGGATTCGATCGGGTGTTCAGAAGATTGTGGGAATTCTATTTCAGTTATTGTCGTGCCGGTTTTCTTGAAACGGCAATAACGAATAAACACCTGGTTTTTGCGAAACGACCTGAGCCTTTCGGGGGTAGTCAATGAATACCCGTTTCATCCTCAACTTTGTGTTTTTTCAGCTGCTCTGGTTCAGCTGTGTAGTAGGGGCAGGCGGATACGGCCTGCACTGGCTGGCACTTGCCGCAATCCTCCCAATCACCCTGCTTACATTAACAGGCGTTGGCCGGTGGCAGGACTTCGGCATAGCCGCAGTGGCGCTCTGTGTGGGTGTTTTCCTCGATAACCTCTGGGTGCGGTTGGACATTCTTGCTTACCCGCAATCCGCACTCGCTCCGTATTGGATAGGTATCTTGTGGTACGGACTTGGGCTCACGGTCAATCATTCACTATCGTGGTTCCGTGACCGCGTACTGATTGGACCGCTGGCAGTTGGGATATTTGCCCCGGTGACGTATCTGACCGGAGCACGGTTCGGAGCGGTTGTCGTCGAAAACCTCCTGCTAACCGGTCTCATCAGCCTGTCATGGGTTGTCCTTTTCTATGGTCTGTCGCGCTATTCGCTCTGGATGCGTGAGGCGCAGTTAACACATGAGCAGGTGAGTTAGGGGTTGTGATGGGTGTCATTGAGTTAGCTGAACGCAGGATTGTGCCCGACAGACTGATACGGGTCGGGATCCGTCAACTGGTAGCTCAGCGCCTTCGTGAAGAGCGGCGCAAGACGGATGTTGAGCGAAGCCGGTTTCTGCGCACGCTTGAGGCCAGTGAGTTGGCCCTGCACGCAGGCACTGCAAACGAGCAGCATTACGAAGTGCCAACGGAATTCTTTCAGTGTGCGTTGGGGCCGATGCTCAAGTATTCCGGATCGATTTTTCCGACAGAATCATCGTCGCTTGCAGAGGCTGAGGCGCACACGCTCAATCTCTACGTTGAGACGCTCAACCTGCAGGCAGGTGACAGGGTGCTCGATCTCGGTTGCGGCTGGGGTTCCTTTTCGCTATGGGCTGCTGAGCGTGTCCCGGAAGCTGAATTCACAGCCGTTTCAAATTCAGCAACCCAGAAAGCGTTCATAGACGCCCGTGCCAGGGCTAAAGGGGTTCAGAATCTGACGGTCCTGACGGAAGACGTGAATAACCTCCATTTTCCAGCGACCAGATTCACGAAGATTGTGTCCGTGGAAATGTTTGAACACGTTCGTAACTACTCAGTACTCTTTGGACGTCTCGCGGAGTGGCTTGCACGGGATGGCAGATTGTTTGTACATATTTTCTGTCATCGGGAGTTTCTGTATCCATTCGAAACCGAGGGAGAGGGCAACTGGATGGGCCGGTACTTTTTTACCGGGGGATTGATGCCGGCTGCGGACACGCTCGCGAAGTTCAGACAGACACTGGCTCTCGAAAGCACCTCCTTACATGCAGGGACCCACTATGCAAAAACTGCACGTGCCTGGCTTGATAACATGGATCGCCATCAGGACGAACTACACGAGGTGTTTCAATCCGCGTATGGGGAGGACGCGTCAATCTGGCTGCAGCGCTGGCGTATGTTCTTCATGGCAGTTGAAGAGATGTTTGCATACCAGCGAGGCCGCGAATGGCAAATAGGACACTATCTGTTCAGGAAGCCGTGAGTGACCCGGGGACCGAACGCAGGACGGGTTTGCGTGCCAAACTTGTCCGGGTCTATGCGCTCCAGGTATTGCTGATCAGTCTCGCGGCTGTCATCGGCGTCTATATCACCTACCTGATCGTGGAAGATGTGCTGTCCCGGCAGGCGCTGGTGACCGAGGCTGAGTATTTCTGGGAACGCTACCGTGAAAACCCGGATCACCCGCTGCCACACACCGCAAATATGATTGGTTACCTCTCTTCCGGGGAAGAAGGTGAAGTCGTTCCTGAAGAGCTCCTGGACAGGGAACCGGGCTATGGACGTGTCGAGGCGCTCCCGGGCGCGCCGCTCGTTCACATCAGTGAGCGCGATGGCCAAAAACTCTTTCTGGTTTTCCCCCGGGAACAGGTATCTGAGCTGGTTTTTTACTTCGGCCTGGCTCCACTGCTCGCGGTATTGCTGTCGGTTTACGTGCTCCTGTTTATCACCTACCGGTTGTCACACCGCGCTATATCGCCGCTGCTGAACCTGGCTCGGGTTCTCGAGCGCTTCGACTTCACCTCCAATGAGCGTCTCGAGATTCCCATTCAGCCGCGGGATGTCGACGAGGAAACGCGATTGATGGTGGAGGCATTCCAGGAGTTTGGGAACAGGTTGGACCAGTTCATCGAGCGTGAAAGGACTTTCACGAGCAACGCCGGACATGAACTTCGCACCCCCATAGCTGTCCTCAAGGGATCGCTCGAGGTCATGACGCAGCATGACCTGCCTGAGCAGGATCGTGGTGTGGTCGAGCGCATGCAGCGGGTGGTTGGGGATATGGAGACGTTGCTTGAGACACTCCTGATGCTTGCGCGTGAGCGGGAGGTTTCCTCTGACGACCCGGTGAGCCTCAACCAGGTTGTCGCGGAAGAAATAGAACTCCTGAGTGAGCTGGCCGAGGAACGCGGAAACAGCATCGTGTTCGAAGAAGAAGTCGAAGCTTCGGTCAGTGTGCAACCCCGTGTGCTGGCCATTCTCGTCGGCAACCTCCTGCGCAACGCCCTGCAGTACACGCAGGACGGCAAAGTGACGGTCCGCCTGACCGCGCTGTACATCGCGGTGACAGACACCGGGATAGGGATGGCCCCTCAAGAGCTTGCTGCCTCTTTCGATGCGTTCTACCGCGGAGCGGGCGCGCAGCAGTTGAACGAAGGGCAGGGATTGGGCCTCGCCCTGGTCCGCCGCCTGATCGATCAGCTGGAGTGGCGTATAGATGTCGAGAGTGAGCCGGGGGTCGGGACTGAATTCCGCATCTGGTACGGAAGCAGCACCTAGCGCTGGTTCCTACTCGAGCGCAGCGTCACCGATGCGGAAGCCGCGCCCTGCGACGGTCTCGATCAGGTCGTGATCGAAAGGTTTGTCGACAATGCGTCGTAAGTTGTATATGTGACTGCGCAGAGCATCTGAATCCGGGGGATCATCTCCCCAGAGTTCTTTTTCGAGTTCACGCCGGGATACCACAGCGGGAGAGCGCCGCATGAGGATCTTCAGGATGTCGAATGACCTCGGAGAGAGTGTGAGGCGTTTGCCCGCACGAATCGCGATCTCACGTTCCGTATCCAGGGTCAGGTCACCGGCCCGGTAAATGGTTTCTGAGACGGTTCCCTGCTCGCGCCGGATAAGCGCCTCGATTCTTACAGCCAGTTCCTGCAGTTCAAACGGCTTGACGAGGTAGTCGTCAGCGCCAACCTCGAAGCCGGTCAGTTTGTCGTGGAGTTGGTCGCGAGCGGTCAGCATAATGATTGGCGTCGATTTGCGTGCTTCCTTGCGCAAGCGGCGACAGACCTCGAGCCCATCGATTCCGGGCAGGTTGAGATCGAGGACAATGACGTCGAAGTCTTCCGTGACGGCAAGGTGCAGAGCAGACAGACCGTCTGCTGCGAAATCAACCCGGTAGCCCAGGCCTTCGAGATAGTCTCCGACGGTTGCAGCAAGATCGCGATGGTCTTCGACGAGCAGAACGAAGCGGTTAGTGGATGACATGGTGTCGAATACTAAGGGCTCGTGTGTGAATTTGAAGTGAAAAGGGGGTAGAGGTGACTTTCGACGAATTTATCGGTGTGCGGTTCGCAAACGATGAGAATGAAGCCATAGCGTACCTGGATACTGAGTCCCACCACTGTAACCCCACAGGCAATATCAATGGGGGGGTGATGTTGTCCCTGGCGGACAATCTCGCAACGGGGGCAGCCAACCATGGCTATTTCGACAAGTTCGGTGAAGAAGTCTTCATGGTCGGTGTGGATCTGCATGCGACGATGCTTGCGAATCAGCAGGGAGGTTCCATAAAAGCCGTCTCCAGGCCGGTCAGAGTGGGGAAACGCGTCACCGTCGTTCGCACTCAGGTCACAGGAGACGATGACCGGCTGTTGGCAGAGGTAACGACAACCCACGTGCCCGTCAGTAGATAAATCCCACCAATTCAGACATAGTAACCGGTTGCCTTTCTGAGGAATTCCGGGTTGGAACCCAAATCTCTGCAAACAGTGTTCGCAGGGGCGGTCTTGTGCTTCTGTATTCTCCTTACAGCGCCGTTACGGGCAGCTGACTATGCTGTGGCGGGCAGCTACAGCACCTCACTCAACGCCGAAGATGCGCGCGACCGCATCGCTGCTCTGCTCACTGCGCAACCGGGGCTGGCGGTGGAGGTTATCCCGGCTGTCGTCAATGACCGCGACTGGTATCGCGTGGTCATCCGCGCGGATGGGAACGCGCGTGACACGGTTCAGCTCCTCAAGCGTCTTGGCATATCCAGTGCCTGGGTCTGGCGCAGCGATGATGCCCCATCGCAGGTCCGCGCGGTTGCGAAAAAGCCAGATCCGGAACCTGCCGCACCACAAGTTGCCGAAGCCACCTACGCCCGCCCTCGAGAAGCCGACACAACTGTCCAGGTACCGAGGGCCGGTGTGGTGCCACCTCCCGCAGGTCAGGGGGGTGTCGAGTTGATCGATGCCCTTGAGGGGGTGCCGCGACACAGAATCGAAATCCAGGATTTTCGGGAAAGCGATGTCGCGATAAACCTGGATGGTGTTGTCGACGAACCGATCTGGCAGGCCGTTCGGTACTACGATGAGTACATCGTTGCCGTCCCCGACAAGGGCACACGTGGCGAGTACGACACGCACATGCGGTTGTTCGCGACGGAGAAGGGGTTGTATGTCAGCGCCGTCATGTTTCAGCCCCCTGAAACACTTGTTAAGAGGCTTTCAGTCCGCGACGACTTCATTGACAGGGATTCGTTCGGATTTACGATCGATGCGTCTGGTGAAGCCCTGGTCGGTTACTGGTTCATCGTCGCGCTCGGTAACAACCTGCAGGATGGCAAACTGTTGCCTGAACGAAACTACCAGCGGGACTGGGACGGACCCTGGATAGGTCGAACGGCGGTCCGGGACGACGGTTGGAGTGCGGAGATGTTCCTGCCCTGGTCCATGATGAATATGCCGGAAGTGGCTGGTAAACGGACGCTGGGATTTGTTTCCACGAGGCAGGTTTCCCACAAAAACGAACGCTATCAGTGGCCGGGGCATCCCTATTCGTCGGCAAAGTTTCTCTCAGCTTTCAACGAGATACAGGTGGAAGGCGTTCAGCCGGTGTCACAACTGGCGATCATTCCTTTCGCCGCTGCAACGCTGGATGAGGCCAATGACGACGATGACCTCCGAATTGGCGCGGACATAGCCTGGAAACCCACGCCAAAGTTTGAACTGTCCGCTACGGTCAATCCTGATTTTGGGGCTGTCGAGGCGGACGATGTTGTATTGAACCTGACCGCGTTCGAGACGTTTTTTCCTGAGAAACGCCTCTTCTTTCTTGAAGGCAATGAGGTCTTCGATGCCATGCCGCGGACGAGTTCCGGGAACATCTTCAGGATCACGGCGAACGATGACTTTGCATCGACATCCCGAAGAGTGTTTCTGAGGGATTTCATCCCCACGCCGATATCGCTGCTGAACACAAGACGAATTGGCGGTACAGCCCGACAGGTGTCGGTGCCCGATGGGGTAACACCCAACCGGGGTCAGCGTGATCTTCCAACGGACCTGTTGGGAGCCGCCAAGTTCACCGGCCAGTTTGGTGATATGCGCTACGGTGTGTTGGGGGCGTTTGAAGATGACGTCGAGTGGCTTGGTACCAATGCGCTGGGTCTGCCGGTCGACATCGACGACGAGGGGCGGGACTTTACGATAGCGCGATTCATATACGAAGATGTCGGTGAGTCCCGACGATCGATAGGTTATCTGGGGACACTTGTCAGCGGACCACTTCTCGATGCGGAAGTGCACAGCGTGGATGCTCATTTCACCAGCCCGGGCGGCCAGGTAGTAGCCGATGCGCAGTTCATCATGTCGGATCGTGACAACCCCAGCGACCCATCCGCTGAGACGCAGGGCTACGGTGCGCTGTTTGACGTCATGTACGCGCAACGTCCTGGATTACGGCACAAGTTCGAGCTCGATTTCATGGATGAGCATGTCAATTTCAACGATCTCGGGTTCTTAAGGCGTAACAACTACGCCAAAGCCCGCTATGTGATGTTGTACAACCGGCAGAAGTTTTTCGGACCGATAACAAACTTCCGCACCACACTGATCGCAGAACAACAATACAACATCGATCCGGGTCAGGTGACAGATAGCGGGCTTTACTGGCGCACGTCGATGATATTGCCGGGAAGAAACACCCTGAAAACATCGCTGGGTTACCTGCCGGAACGCTGGGAAGACATAGACAGCCGGGGCAACGGGGCTTATCGGGTAGACGATCGGGCCTGGGTGGATGCGCTCATATCCACAAATGCCCAGAACATGTTCAGTTTTTCGGCATCCCTTGGCGGCCTGCAGGAGCACCGGGGTGATTGGACGATCAACGCCATGGGAGGTATGACGTTCAGACCTTCCGATAAGGTTGTTCTGGACATGGAGGTACGCTACAAACGTCGTAAAGGCTGGCTGGTCTATCAGGGTGGGCGAAACTTTGGCAGTTATGACGGGATCGAATGGCAGCCGTCGCTGTCGCTCAGCTGGTTTCTCGCGCACAATCACCAGCTCAAGATGTCTGTGCAATGGGCAGGAGTCAGGGCGAACGAAGATGGCTTCTTCACAATTCCGGTGGGTGACGGTGACCTGGAGCCTGGTGTGCGGACCCTGCCAAATCATGATTTCACGGTGAGCCTGTTGACTGCTCAACTTCGCTACCGCTGGGAAATCGCGCCGCTGACGGATCTCTTTATTGTTTACAACCGGGGCAATTCGCTGCCCAACATGGTGGAGTCCCCATTTGATGATCTCTTCGATGATGTCCTGAGTGACCCCATCATCGATTCTTTCGTTGCGAAGCTACGGTGGCGTTTCGGTAACTAGCCGTGACTCGTCGACGTCTCCTTCCGGAACGGTTCCGGATCAACCGGGCAGAACTGTTCGGTGGCTTCTACAGCGATAAGTACTTTGTTCGCACCCGCGACATTCTTGTGGCTGACGAACATAACCCTGAGGTTCTGATGCAGGTGTTCTGCCGGAGCGATGCCACTCTGTGCGGTATCGACGAGGCGATCGCGGTACTGAAGGTTGGTGCCAAGTGGGAATCGTTGAATGTCAGTGCCCTTTACGACGGTGACCACATTTCCCCATGGGAAACGGTCATGACGATACAAGGGCCTTATGCAGCGTTTGCACACCTCGAAACGGTCTACCTGGGTGTGCTTGCGCGTGGAACAAGGGTAGCGACCCACACCAGGGACATCGTCAACGCGGCAAACGGCAAAGATGTGCTTTTTTTCGGCGCCCGGCATGACCACTACCTGACACAACGCAGCGATGGCTACGCCGCTGTGGTTGGTGGGGCAGCGGCGGTTGCAAGTGATGCCCAGGGAACGTTGAGTGATCTCGAAGGGGTCGGCACGATCCCACATGCGATGATCGCCGCGTATCAAGGCGATACAGTCAGAGCCGCCCAGCGTTTCATCGAACACATGCCGAACGATGTCGGGCTTGTTGCGCTGGTCGATTTCGACAACGACTGTGTAGGTACTTCGCTTGCTGTAGCCGAGGCACTTGGAGATAAGCTCACGGGTGTACGCCTCGATACGTCGGCGTCGCTTATTGATCGAACTCTCGAAGAGAGTGGTGAGCAGCTCTACGGCGTCAACCCGGTACTCGTGAACCGGGTGCGGGAATCACTCGATGCCGCCGGGTTCGACCACGTTCGGATTGTCGTGTCAGGCGGGATGAATCAGCGCAAGATTAACGAATTCGAATCCCAGCACTGTGCGGTGGATGCCTACGGGGTGGGTTCCTCGATCCTCTCGAATGAGGGGCGGTTCGACTTCACGGCAGACATTGTCGAAGTGAACGGCGAGCCGGTGAGTAAGGTTGGGCGAGAGCTTAAGCCGAATCACCGATTGGAGGTTGTTCAGTAATCAATCGCGGCTAAATGCCGCTGTCGGAATCGGTTGTTTACCGATTCCTTACCGAGTTTTCCGCGTGCGGAAAACTCGCAACGACGCGCCAGCGGCGTACTTTAGCCGCGATTCTTCGCCAGCCGCTTCACCATGATCGGGCCGAGGACTCTCCCGAACAGTTTCCCGAAAAAGCCCACTCGGGGGGTGAGTTCAGCCGACCCGAACCGGTCGAATCCAAGCTCATCCCTCAGTTCCGCGCTCAGCATCGCAACAGGTTTATCCAGCGGGATACCGGTGCCGTCGGCGATGCGCACCATCCGCTGGAAATTACCAATGATCGCTGCGGAATCCACCAGGGCATCGGTGCCCATTTCATCGACGATCCCGCTGCGAATCCGGGTCAACTGATTCTGATCGTTGGCAAGCGTGGACTCGACGAGTTCTGACAGGAGTTCCCCACAGGGAATGCCGCTATGGACGTCGCTGCCTTCCATGATGGCCTGGAGATTGGGGTCTTCGCCTGATAGCTGGCTGTTCACACGGAGCAGCGTTGCATGTGAGGAGGTTCAGTAGAAACAGTCGTTGATCGCGGAAACACGCGCCGCGATGAACTCGATCTGGGCCCTGGAGATGGCCCGGTCGTTGTCGGCGGTCGGATCGGGCACCATGTGCATGGGTACGTATTGAGCGTTGGAGAGGAGCTTCAGAAGACGAACGGCATCCGGGACCAGGCTCATAGCACGTATGACGTTGCCTGTCTGGTCACCCCACAGATCCTCTTCAGCTTCTGCCGCGGTCTCGATCATCGGAACGAAGGCGGTTTCCGATTCCAGCCCTGTTGGTTCGTAGCGACTCGGCTCCCCCGGCTGTGGTTCGGGCAGCGGTTCGAGATCG
>JANQFF010000068.1 GCA_028277965.1 Pseudomonadales bacterium | reverse complement strand
CACCGGACCGCAAATTCCGGGCTTACGATAAAGACAATGGCGAAGTGCTTTGGGAAGCGGAACTGCCAGCAGCCGGGTTTGCGACACCTGCGGTCTACGGCGTGGGCGGGCGCCAGTTTGTCGTGATTGCGGCGGGTGGTGGGCGAATGGGGCCTCCCTCGGGTTCGGAATACATTGCGTTTGCGCTGCCGGAGGCAGGTAGTTCTGACTGAGGTTGCAGACAGCCCGGATGCCCGGAGGGATATCCCGAAGCTCGTGACGCTGAGCGTCCTTCACATGGCGCAGTACTTCCCGCTTGCTTTCACGAATGTCGCGCTCCCGTTCATATTCCGCCAGGAAGGTTTGCCGCTCGAAATGTTCTGGCTGCTCGCGCTTCCGGGGCTGCCCCGGTGGCTCAAGTTTCTTATGGCGCTGGTGGTCGACAATTATGGAAGCCGCCGCATCGGTCAGCGTAAGAGCTGGATTATTCCCTGCACTCTCATCGGAGCGTCCTGTTATGCACTGTTGGCGGCTTTTCCACCGTCAATGTCGGCGCTGCATCTCATCATCGGTATTCTCGTTTTCAAGTCATTTGTGATGGCGGCGCAGGATATTGCTGTGGATGCGTATGCCGCCGAAGCGATGACCGATGCCGAACGACCGCTTGGAACGTCGCTCATCAACCTGCTTGGAGCCGTTGCCGGGGTGCTGGGAACCGCGGCGGTTGCCATTGTGGAAGCTGCAGGGTGGGGCAGCACGATGCTTGCAGCATCCGCGCTGATGTTGCTGGCAGCCGCACCCGCGGTCATCCGGCCGGAACCGCCCCCGCCCGAAGCGCGTCTCGCGCGGGAGGCGAGGGGAGAGCGCCCCGATCTTGTAAAGGCGCTGAAACGCAAAGACTCCAGGTACATCCTCCCGTTCATCTTCATGTTCGGATTTGGCCACAACTTCTTCCTGGCAATGGTGGGACCGTTCTGGGCGGACAAAGGTATGCCCCTGACCGATTTCGGCATTCTGGCGCCGGTGTCGGTCATTACCGGCGGTGTACTTGCCGCAACATCCACGCCCTGGCTGATCGACCGGATCGGTATGCGCCGCACAGCTTTCATCGGTCTGGTGGTTCTCCCGGTGGAAGCCCTTGTTTACTGTTTGTTTGCATTGAATCCCGGGGTGCCGTCATTACTGGTCATCATCCCGACGGTTGCGGTCCTGTCATTTTCGACTGCCATTTACATGTACACCGTCTCTATTTCCCGTTTCCGGTGGGCCAGCAAAGCCCAGGCGGGTACGGATTACTCGATGCAGTCGAGTTTGTGGAATCTCGGGATATGGGCGGCTGGATCCACCGCGGGATTTATCGCCGGACCGTTTGGCTACCTGGTGTTTTTCCCGGTGGCTGCCGTCGTGACAATCATTGGGGGTGTTTTTTACGTCGTGATGTGGGACCGTATCGAAGCACTTGTTGTTGAACGTGAAGAACAGGAACTGGGGGACACATGAATCCATATGCATCCGCGGTGGAACTGGCGGCCGCAATCAGATCAAAAGAAGTGAGCTCCGTCGAGTTGACGGAAATGTATATCGACCGGGTCGAACGCTACGACGACAAGATCAACTCAGTGGTCGTCAAAGACTTCGACCGGGGTCTCGAGGCAGCGAAAGCGGCTGATGATGCCCTTGCAAACGGTGGAGATGTCGGCCCACTGCACGGCGTCCCCATGACCATCAAAGAGGCGTATGACATTGAAGGCTTGCCGACGACCTGGGGCATTCCGGAAATGATAGGCAATATCGCGACAAGCGATGCTGATTCCGTGCGGCGACTGAAGTCAGCAGGCGCTGTCTTTTTCGGCAAAACCAACGTGCCGCTCAACCTCGGTGATTTCCAGAGTTTCAATGAGATTTACGGGACAACCGGAAATCCCTGGGACCTGGGCCGGACACCAGGGGGATCTTCAGGCGGATCGTCTGCCGCTCTGGCTGCCGGCCTGACTGGTCTCGAGGCAGGATCTGACATCGGCGGGTCGATTCGGAACCCGGCACATTTCTGTGGTATCTACGGTCATAAGCCGACCTGGGGTGTGGTATCGGACGAGGGCCACGCGCTGCCGGGTCAGCTTATGCCGGCTGACATCGCGGTGGTGGGTCCGATGGCCAGAAGCGCGCAAGACCTGGCTGTGTCGATGGATGTTGTTGCCGGTGCGGGCAGAACGGATCAGGCCGGTTGGCAGCTTAATCTCCCCAGACCGTCCAAGACAAAACTGAGCGACTTCAAAGTAGCCATTCTGCCCACCCACGAGTTTGCTCCGGTAGCAACGGAAGTGGCGGACCGGGTGCAGTCGGTTGGTGACCGGCTCGCAAGCCTTGGCGCAACAGTCTCAGATACCGCGCGGCCTGAAGTCGATTTTGAAGATGCCTTTGAAACCTATTCCAGCCTGCTGTGGGGTGTGATGGCTGCAGGTATGCCGGAGGAAGAGAAAGCGGCGATGCGCGCAGTTCGTGGCGACCGGCCCGGGGAAGGTATTGCAGGGGATGTACCTTATTTTGCCGTCCAGGAACACGGCGAATGGCTGGGCTACAGCAACAAACGGTTCTTTTTGCGTAAAGCGTGGGAAGAGTTCTACAAGGATTGGGACATCCTGATTTGCCCGCAGACGGCAACCGATGCGTTTCCCCATGACCACGGTGAATACCTTGAACGAACGCTCACAGTCGACAACGAGGAACAGGACTATTTTCAGCAGGTTTTCTGGGCCGGCATCATCACGGTTGCGCATCTGCCCAGCACTGTCTTTCCAACAGGGCTTTCCAGGGGTGGACTACCGATTGGGCTGCAGGCTGTTGGTGGGGAATACCAGGATTACATCACCATCGACTTTGCACGACTGATGGCGGATGAACTCGGCGGGTTTGTACCTCCCCCCGACTATCCCTAGCGAATCAATCAGAGGTAGCGAGATCTATCTATCTCTGTAGGAGCGGCTTCAGCCGCGATTCTTTAAGCTTCTCCTGCTGAGAGAAACTAGTAACAATGGGGTCTGACCCCATTGTTACTAGTTTCTCTCTTTTATTCTTCCCCGGCGGAGGCGGCTCTGCGCGCAAGTTCCTCGTTTTCGAGTAACCGTGCTCCGCGCAGGATGTTACCCATGGCGTAGTTGCCTTCGTGGCAGGCGTATTCGTATACCTTGTTTTCGCTGTGTTTCCACACGTATTCACCGCTCCAGGGTGCGGTCCACGCGGTTGGGTCTGTCACCGTGAAGTTGTAGAGCAGGTTGCCGTCCTGCATCCTGGTGAAGCGCTCAATCAGATGCAGGTTCTCGTCACCACCATACAAACCGGTGTAGGTGTGGAAGTTGGTGGTTTCGACCACAAGCGTGTCACCCTCCCACCAGCCTATGGCGTCACCGAGCCATGTGCGCATCTCATCGGGTGCGTGTTCGGAGTTGAGGCGGATGATCCTCGCATCGTGCACCATTTCGAGCAGGATCATCACGTGATCTTCGGTCTGGATGATGCGCTTGAAGCTGTTATAGACACCCGGAATGCTCGGTGGACCCGCGCTGAATCCAAGCAGGCACCGTTCTGCGAGGGCAAGGCTTTCAGGGCCGTCAAAGGGACCCGGACCTTCCGCGTCGAGCCATGAAGGGGTTCCGTCATTTACATAGGTAAACGAGGTGAAGTTCTCCGCTCGTTTCTTCTGACCGGCGGGTGTCATCTCCGGCTGACGGCCATTGGGCGGATCGTAAATGATTGAAGTGCGGACCTTGCCGTCGATTTCTACAACGTCATCGCCGTAGTCGAGCCAGAAGTTGTTATATCCACCGGTTCCGCCACCGCCGCCTGTTCTGGGGCCTTCTTCACCACCGAGCGGTGGTGCTTCTCGATCACCCACGGTTGCAGCATTGGCTTGATCGCGGTTTTCGCGCACGCGCTTGATCAGCGCGTCCGCTTCTTCCCGGCTCATGAATTGTTTGTCGCCCAGCTCTTCGGGACGCTCGAGTGGGGTCAGGGTTGCGCTGTCGTAAAATCCGGACAGATCGGGTGTTCCCCATGGTGTGCGTGGCACCTCGGCGAGACTGCTTGCGCCAAATAGCAGTAAAGCTGCTGTTATGGTTGTTAATCTCATATCTTCCTCCGGCCGCCGGCTCTAGCCAGCAGATTCGGTCGTTTGACGGTCGTGGTCGGCCGCAAGCTCACGCACACGGGGGATCAACTCCTCGCCGTATTCGATCGCGTCGGGGAGTGGATCGTACCCACGGATCAGGAGACTTGTGGCGCCTAACTCGTAATAACGCACCATGGCTTTGGCGACAGTTTCGGGTGTGCCCACCAGGGCGGTCGAGTTACCTCGCGCACCACTGGCTTCTGCCAGTGCGGTGTAGAGACATTCATCGTGGACTTCAGCAGCAGCTGCTGCGTCGAGCAGACGCTGAGAACCCACATTCTGCGGGCCTTTTGGTGTACGGCCGCCGGTTCGTTTTTCGATTTCAGCCAGGATTGAATGAGCCCTGTCCCAGGCTTCTCCCTCGGTCTTGCCGAGGATGGGCCGCGTTGAAACACTGAAGGTGATGTCGTTGTCGGCCGCTGCCTGGCGGACCCGTCCCATAAACTCGTGTGTATCCGCCAGCGGTTCACCCCACAACATGAATACATCGATGTACGGGGCTAAACAGGCGATTGCAGCGTCGGATCCACCACCCCCGTAGATTGGAATGCGAGGTGTCTGTACACACCGGATGTCAGAGTGGGCCTGCTCAATCTGATAGAACTCACCGGCGAAGTCGAAAGGCCGGGTCTCCGTCCAGGTCTGCTTCAGGACCTGCACGTACTCGCTTGTTCGCCGGTAACGTCCGCTATGATCGACGTGGTCACCATCTTTAGCCTGGTCTGCGTCGCTACCGCCACTGATCATGTGGACCGCCAGCCGTCCATTGGAAAGCTGATCGAGTGTCGCCATTTTGCGAGCCGCTAGAGTCGGAGCGACGAATCCCGGCCGGTGAGCGAGCAGGAATTGCAGTCGTTGTGTATGGGCTGCCGCGTGGGCGCCGATGAGAAAGCCATCAGGCGCGTTCGAGAAGTACCCGATCAGCACACGATCAAAATCCGCGTCCTCGTGGATACGTGCTGTCTGAGCAATGACGTCAGCATCAAAGGGTGGGCCCTGGGGTGGAATGATCTCTGATGCAACCTGTGGGGCTATCCAGCCAATCATTTCTACTGGCATATCGTCTCATCCTCCTGCTGGAGCCATCATCGCTCTAACGAACACCGTCTTCAAATCATGCGAGGCTGCTCTTCCAGATAAAAAACGAACCTTCGTACTTCCTGAAAAGCCGGTAGTAGACGACCAGCCCGACGTTCCGTGCGCCAAGTTTGGCTTTAAATCGCCGGGCGGGAGTATTGGTGAATACCGTAATGCTGTAGATGCGGCTTCTGCCGAGAGATTTTGCATGTTCATAACACTTCACTCGCAGGTAAGGGGCGAGGTTCTGGCCACGATAGTCAGGATCGGAGTAGGCATCAAAAAGGTAAGCTTCATCGTCATTCAGTGCACGGGGGGCAGCCCGCGCATTGATCTCAGCCGTATCCAGCCACATCTTCGCAATCAGTTTGTCACCGTCTTTCAGGCCATAGCCGATGATGTGGTCCGTTGCCAGCAGATCGGCGTAGCGGTGTTCCGGCATTTCCGGTCTGAGCCGCATGATTGCCTCGAGATCGTCTGCTCCGAGTTCAACAAACTCGAAACCGGGGTCTGTCTCGGGGGTGTCGTAAGCGTCCATACCTTCCCGCACCAGCAGTTCAGGGTCGAAGAGGAGACCTATTCGGCCTAATCGCCGCAGGATTCCAGCTATGATTCGGTGATGTGTAGCAAGCATGTTCTATTGTGAATATCCGTGGTTCAGTACTGATCGTTGGCAATCACGCCGAAACCCTGGCGGTGGTCCGGTCTCTCGGTGCTGCCGGATTTCGCGTCATTGTAGGCGTTCAGCACGACAATGGTATCGAAACACGATCCCGGTATTGTCATGAAATCTGGAAACACCCGAACCTGACGGACCAGGCGTTTTCCGAAGAGCTGGTGGATTTTCTGAAACGTCGTTCGGGGATTGTGTGTGTCCTCCCGGTAGGCGTGGACGCGGTTGCCTGCCTCGCAAAAACCGGATTACCGATACCGGTTGCAGGTGTGTCGTGTGAGGTCTTCGAAGCCTGCAGCGATAAGATCAAGGCGCAGAATCTCGCGGAAACTACAGGCATCAGGGCCCCATATAGTCGTGTTGTGACGTCGCTTGATGAGTTGGAGCAGGCGACGCGAGGAATTGGGTTTCCGGTGATTATTAAAGCCGTTCGCGAGGGACCGATCCATGGACGCAAAGCCTTTCTTCTGCTGCAGGAATCGGATCTGCTGTCCCATTTTCAGACCTGGCCACAGGGCCATGAACAACTGATTGTCCAGGAGTACCTCACCGGACCCGTTGCTGCGTGTGACTTTGTCGCTCACCTCGGCGATGTTGTTGCGTATTACGAAAGCGATGTTCCGAGGACCGACATGCCTGATGGAAGCGGTGTTGCGGTGGAGTTTCTTTCCCGTATACCGCGCACGGCGTTGTTTGAGGTTGTCCAGGCGTTTACGAAAGCGCTCGATTATTCAGGACCGGGTTGCCTGCAGTGTATTGAACTGGAAAACGGAGAAATGGTTTTTCTCGAGAACAATCCGCGGTTTTCCGCTGGCGTAGGGGAGTCCATCCCGGCGGGGGTGGATATCCCGAGAATTACCGTCGAGGCAGCGCTCGGCCAACCACCCGGGAAACTCGAGAAGGCGTCTGATGCGAGTTATCTGTTTGGCAGGCGGGTGCACTGGCTGGAACGGGACCTGACAGGTTTAATCGCGAGGCGTCGGGAACTCAAGGGTGCTGAGATAGTGAGTTGGCTGCGTATGACGTTCCTCGCCTGGATCAGGGCAGATGGTCACATGAACTGGCGTTGGAAAGATCCGGCGCCAGCGCTGGGTATGCTCAGACGACTGGCAGGCCGTCTGTCAGCTCGCTTCAGCGACCACCGCTGACATCGATGAGACTGCCGGTTGTGTAAGAGGCAGCCGGTGAAGCCAGCCAGATCGCCAATCCGGCCACTTCTTCCGCAAGACCACCCCGCTGCATTGGAATGAGGTGTTTCAACCTGTCTACGCGATCCGGTTGACCTCCGGATGCGTGAATCTCGGTATCGATAATGCCCGGCCGTATCGCGTTGACGCGGATACCTTCTGTTGCAACTTCCCGTGCAAGCCCGATTGTGAATGTATCGACTGCCCCCTTGGAGGCCGCGTAATCGACATACTCACCAGGAGCACCCAACCGCGATGCAACTGACGAGATATTGATTATGTTGCCACCTTTGCCGCCGTGAGCTGTCGACATGATACGCACCGCGGCCCGGCAACACAGAAAAGTCCCGGTGACGTTGACTGCAAACATGCGCTCAAACCGTGACAGGCTGATCTCATCAACCCGGTTTTTGTCGCCAACTACACCCGCGTTGTTGACCAGGACATCGGGCGTTCCGAGCGTGTTGAGGCAGGTTTCAAAAAGAGCTTCCACACCTTGTTCAGACGCGACATCCGCCTGCACGGCGATTGACCGTCTGCCAAGGGCGATCACTGTGTCGCATAGGCGGTTGGCTGCTTCGTGATCCTGATTGAAGTTAACGCAGATGTCGTAACCGGCTTCTGCAAGCTGGAGTGAAGTTGCAGCTCCGATTCCCCGCGCACCTCCGGTAACGATAGCGATCCCTGACATAGATACGAATCCTAGTGAGTAATTCGCAGAGTAATCGCTTTCCGCGATAGAATCAGGGGAGACTTTGAGGGGGTGAATATGGCTGAGTCGGTTACAGCAGCTGAACACGCATCGGGTCTGGAAGCATACGCTCAAGCAGGCCTTGCTATCGCAGATGAAATCGCAAACCGGGGTCCGATCAGATTTGATAGTGCGGGCTGGCTGCACCCTGACATTCTTGAGGCCTACTGGGAACACGGTTACTACGTCTTTGAAGGACTGATCGAACAGGACGAGATAGAGCTTCTGCGGGCCGACATCGGTTATCTGCTCGAACACGCGCCAACCGGCAAGAACTCGACCGTCGATACCCAGGGCCGGCCTGCGGTCGGCACTGAATTTACCCGCCCTCTGTTCAATTTCATAAAACCGCTGTCTGATCCCTGGGGTGGGACAGACCTGCTCAATGGACGGCATCCTGCGCGCATGGTGGAACCACAGCCGGCGGATGATGCACCGCGAGAAGTGGTCTACCTGGTCACGGGTATGTGTCAGGCGATGCCGGCCGGGCTTCGGCTCTACGGGCATCCTGGGGTGCTGAGCATCGCAGCGGGTATCAACGGTGATGACTTTGTGCCGTACAACGATGCCATCTTCGTCAAAGAACCCGGGCTCGGCGGCGCGGTCGCATGGCACCAGGACGGGGTGACCCATTGGGATTCACCCCAGTGGGATAAGGGCATACACGGATTCAATTTCCAGGTGCAGCTTTACCGGTGCACTCCATTCAATGGCTTGTGGGTCATGCCGGGGACCCACAAACTTGGACGGATAGACATCAAGGCACGTATCGCTGAAAACGGAGGTTCCGAACAGCTCCCGGGGGCGGTTCCCCTCGTGTGCGAACCGGGCGATGTGACTATCGTCAATCGCCAGATGTTGCACTGTTCGTTCCCGAACACCTCACCCGATCCAAGGATCTCGCTGACGTTCGGTTTCCACCGGCGTTCATCGGTGCTTGGTGCCAGAGGGGCACTCAGCCAGACCGCGGATGAAGTGTATGACGAAGAGCGCATCTTCGAGCGCTCCCGCGTCATACAGGTAGCTATAGATGCGCGAGCGCAGAAGTATCCGGAGGAGACATCGTTCACCTACGAGCCCTTTCGGGGAATGGAGGACAACTACCGCTACTCAGACCGGACTTATCGGGACGTGATCGTGGATTACAATCTCAAAGACCTGTCGATCTGACTACTGGGTGGGTTTTGTGCCCCACGCCACGTAAAACTGAACATCCGCATCCGGAGGGTGGTACTCAAGCTTGAAATCGGGTGCAGCCTGTTTGAGAGGTTCGAACCCGGGGCGTTTCGCGTCCGCAGCGAACGTCCAGCTCAGAAACCACAGCCGTAGACCCGGACTTGGCCAGTAGTTGTCCATAACCCCATACCGTCCGCCTGGTTTCAGCACGGCAAATGACTTGCTGAAGACCTCTCGCCACGCGGGCACCACACTGAAGATGAGTGTCGCAATAACCGCATCGACCTCTATGGTTACAAGATTCTCGAGTTCCCTCAGATCGCCGTGAATGAGTTCCAGCCGGTCGGTATAACCGTGCTGCTCAGCCCTGGAGCGGGCCTGGGTCAGCATGTTGCCTGAGGCATCAACACCTATGATCTTTCCTTCCGGTCCGACACGCTCAGCGAGTATCGGTTGGTTGAGACCCGTACCACAGCCCAGATCCAGGACAGTGTTGCCTTTCTCGATGGATGTGTTGTCAATGCAGATGCGTCGGAATTCTTCGGTAACCTCAGCGAGTGTGTTGTCGTACCTGTTTGCTACGAAGTGGTCGTAAAACCATGATTTCATCGTCATCCAGGGATGGTAAGTCATCCTCTTCCCAAACAGAAATTGTTGGGCGTACAATCGAAGCGTCATCATTCGGAAGGGGACCGGGCATGAGTGACTACGATATCCATATTGCCAACGGCACGATTGTGGACGGCAAGCGCAACCCACGCTTCAGGGGCGACGTCTGGATCAAAGACGGCGTGGTACAACATCTGGGGGACCAGAATCACGGCACTGCGGAGCAGACCATTGATGCTTCCGAGTGTTTTGTAGCACCTGGTTTTGTCGATCTGCACACCCACTACGATGCCCAGATACGTTGGGATCCATGGTGCACGATATCGGGCTGGCACGGCGTGACCTCGGTGGTGCTTGGGAACTGTGGGTTCGGGTTTGCGCCTGTGAAACAGGACTTTCGCGATCGGTCGATGCTAACCATGACACGTACAGAAGCGATTCCCTACGACTCCATGAAAGCTGGCATGGAGTGGGACTGGGAAACCATTCCGGAATACCTCGACAGCCTCGAGAATGCTGACAAAGGTGTCAACGTTATACAGTACATGCCCACGGCGTCGCTCATGACTTACGTGATGGGTCTCGAAGCGGCTAAAACGAGACCTGCAACTGACGCAGAACGCGCGGAGATGAAGCGACTGCTGCACGAGGGAATGGATGCCGGTCTGTGTGGTTTTTCGATCCAGCGGTTGGGGCCTGATTCCGTTCAGGCTGACTTCGACGGCTCGCCTATGGTCACCGACACCATGGCGGACGAAGACATCCTGGCACTCGCGGAAGTTCTGCGCGAGCGTGACGAGGGGTTCATTCAGATTACCCAGGCAGCGGGACCCATCAAGGAGGATCTGCGTTTCCTGGAGAAACTCGCGGAAACCGCTAACCGGCCGGTCCTGCACAACGTTGTGGCGCCCGCCCGCAAAGACCCCGAGGTCCACCGTCGCCCGTTGAGGTGGATAGACGGGTGCCGAGAAAGGGGTTTACCGATTTATGCGCAGTGTGGAACAGGCCGCAGTGGCTTTGCTTTTACGCTCGAGCACTGGAATCTCTACGACGCATCACCCGCATGGCGGGAGGTCACAACCGGCAGCAAGGAAGAAAAGCTGGAAAAAATGATGGACCCGGAACTTCGCCAGAAACTCGTGGAGGAGGCGGAGGCTGCTGACCGGAGGTTGCAGGTCATTCAGGCGGGTGTTGGCGGGAATCCGAGACATCTGATCGTTCAGGATGTGGCAGGTCGTGAAGACCTTGAACAGTTTGTTGGCCGCTCGGTAGGTGACATTGCCGAAGAACAGGGCAAACACCACATTGAAGTGATGCTGGACCTCTCGCTCGAAGGCGACCTGCAGGTTGAGTTCCTCGGTCCTGACAAAGGTTCCAATGCTGAGTTCATGGCGGAGATGATGACAGAGTCGCCTTACGCGATACCCGGTGTTTCTGATGGGGGCGCGCACACCAAGTTCTTTACTGGCGGTTCGTATACAACGGACTTTTTGACCTGGCTGGTGCGGGATGAGCAGGTCGTGAGTCTGGAGGAGGCGCATTACAGGTTGTCAAACCTGCCCGCTCAGGCAGCGGGATTCAAAGACCGCGGCGTATTGGAAGAAGGTGCTGCGGCAGACATTGTTGTTTACGACCTTGACGAGCTGGCCATCGATCCTCCCTGGATAGGCAACGTCGAGCACGACCTGCCCGCGGGTGAATGGCGCCGGGTCCAGCGGGCTCTGGGCTACAAAAACATCATCGTTAACGGCGAGGTGACCTTTACAGATGGTGAATGCACGGGAGCAACTCCAGGCAAGTTGCTGCGGCACGGCACCGCGAGTTGACACACGAAGCAAACCTGACCCGTTTCGGTCCGGAGACCTTCCTGCTCGACCAGGGAGAAACGGCAAGCTATTCGGCCACGTTCAGGGCGATCGATGGTCCCGGGCAATTGACGCTCAGTGCCAACGGCGTCGACGAGGTTCGAGTTCGTCTGAACGGTGAAGATCTGCCCGGCACGGGCAGGGGTGAAAGCACCGTGCCGCTGAATCTCGCACCAGAGAACACCATCGAATTCAGCGCAACTGGCCAATCTGGCGGGAAACTGAGCGTTCGCGTGACCCAGGCTGCCCAGGCAGATCTCGGCCTCCTTCGCCAGGGGTATTTTGGGCTCAACACAAGTGACATGGAGCGCCAGAGGGCGTTCTACGAAACGCTGGGGTTCACAGGCGAGATTTTCCCGGCCGGCCCGGAGACGAGCACCACGTTTGCGCGTTCGCTCGGTTTCGAGGACGACTATCTCATCTATGTGGCGTTAACCAGCCTGCAGAATCCACCTGAGCCGCCGTTTGTCGATACGGTCCAGTTCAGGGGCGAGTCGTATCGTGACGAGCCGCCTTACGCGAACCTCAATCACATTGGTATGGCGTATGCGACTTACTCAACTACAGACCTCGAATGTGATTTCGCTCACCTCAAGGGGGAGGGCGTGGAATTCCTGTCGGCACCCGCTACTGCACCCAACGGAGAGCGCTTTGTTTTCCTGAAAGACCAGGACGGCGCATATCTCAAGTTGGTTGAAACCACGGACGGACCGGCCCCGACCCCAGGCCCCAACCTGGTGCGTCTGGTGAACACGAATATGAACGTGGCTGATCTCGAAAGATCGCGGGAGTTCTACCGGTTGCTGGGATTCACCGAGTCTGAACCTGCCTCCCAGGCGGGTTCCGGGGAGTTCGCGCAAGCACATGGATTTGACCACCCGATAGAGTTTGAAGGGGTCGACATCAGTCTCGGTGATGGCACAGATGGCGCGACCCTGCAGTTACGACAGTGGATACACCCGTACGATGACTCGCCGTCTTACCCGCCGCCGGTAAATCACCTCGGGATCGACCGGATCAATTTCTACGTGGAGGATCTGACCGCGACGATAGAGGCGATGACTGAACTCGGGTTTGAGCAGTTGGGTCCACCGGGCGGCAGTCCTGAAATCAGCATCGTATTTTTCTTCGATCCTGACGGCATCAAAGTCCAGTTTGCCGGACCGTTGACCGGTTAATTGCGAGTTATGGAACAGATCACAGCCGATTGTCACTGCGGCAGCGTAGTCATGCGACTCGCGAGAAAGCCCGCGGAAGTATTTGAATGTAACTGCACGATATGCCGGAGGTTGGGCGTTCTGTGGGCATACTACCACTGTGATGATGTTGCGTTCGAAAAAGGAGAGGGCTCAACTGACATCTACGTCTGGAACAAGAGGATTCTCGAATTCCACAGCTGCTCGTCCTGTGGCTGTACTACTCACTGGATCGCCGTTGATAAAGACTTCCGTGAAAAGATGGGGGTAAACGCGCGGCTGATTGATGGTCTCAGCCGGGCAAACACCACGCTTAAGTATGTCAACGACGGTGATATCGACTGGTTCTGGACTCGCGATGATGATTGATAAGGGTTCTTGTTAAGGAGAACGGGCATGGATGTAAACATACGTATGGGTTCCCTGGACCATATGCACCTGGTAGTGCCAGATCGCGAGGAAGCGGCCCGCTGGTACGAGGCGTTGGGGTTCAGCCGGGTGGAAGAATACAAACACTGGTGGGACATTCCCGGAGCGCCAATTCATATAAGCGCGGATGCCGGCGGTAGCGGACTGGCCCTGTTCCAGGCCGGTGAAGGCCACGAACTGACTGACGGGATCGGGATGGGTGTAGCGTTCAGGCTTGGCGGAGAGGAATTTATTGCGTTCTCGAAAGCGCTGGGCGGTGATGTTCGAGTCAACGGCAAAGATGGACAGCCATTAACGGCAGAATCCGTGGTCGATCTTGATTTGTGCTTTTCCTACGGGTTCTTCGACCCTTACGGTCACGAACTGGAGCTGACAACGTACGACTACGACAGGGTTAAAGCGTACTTTTCGGAGCACGGGATTCGTGCGGTGCGCTACTGGTAGGCTGAGGCAATCAGGATGAACTGGGAAGCTGCGGGTGCGATCGGCGAAGTCATCGGGGCTGTGGCTGTGCTCGCAACGCCCCTCTATCTCGCCCGGCAGATGAAACAGAACAATGCTCTGATGCGCGAGCAGGCGAGTTACAACATGCTGCAGAATCAACTTTCGTACTATGACGGTGTGGCGCGCGAACCCAACCTTGTAAACGTCGTTTATGGCGTTGCGGCTGATGATGTGGAAGCGACGGTTCGTCTAAAAGCGGAAGCACATGCAACCGCCGAGTTCTTCCGGTGGCAGTGGGAGTATCTGCGGGTACACGAAGCAATATTCAGCGATGATGAAGTGCCGATTGAGGCATTCAGGCGCGAGTGGAAAAAAGCCAGATTCGGTTCTTACTGGGAAGAACAGAAAGCAGTCTTTCATCCGGATTTTGTATCATTCATAGACCGTAATGTTGCGGATGCAGATAGAGAATGATTCGCGAGAGTTCCGGGTCAGACCGACCCCGCCAGGTTGCCACCGCCTGATACATTGATGCATTCCCCGGTGACCCATTCCGACGCGGGAGAGACGAAGTAGAGAATCGCATTGCCCAGGTCCTCTGGCCGTCCGAGGCGTCCGGCCGGGATGTTGAGGGATGCTTCCAGGGCGGGCAAATCGTCTGCAGTGAGTTGCAGCGATTCCATCACGATGTCAGTCGGTACCAGGCCGGGTAAAACCGCGTTCACCCGAATACGCGGCGCAAGCTCGAACGCAAATGACTCTGTGAGTGAATTCACCCCTCGTTTGGCGGCGCTGTAATGACCGCTGTTCGGCACAATTCGCGCTGCCGCTATGGATGACACATTGACGATACGTCCGCCGTCACGCATCAACTTCGCGGCAATACGAGTGCAGTTCCAGACGGCGGTGAGATTGAGGTCTAGCGTGCGGTCCCACTCTTCTCGAGGCAGGTCGAGCAACGGGGCTTGAATGGGAGACCCGCCTGCATTGTTGACGAGAATATCGAGTTGGCCCCACTCATCGATGGCTGACTGCATCAGACGTTCGACATCTTCATCGATTGTCACATCTGTGCGCACGGCGATCGCCTCACCACCATCCTTGCGGATGTCGTTGGCGACACGCTCGATCTGCGCTTCCCGGCGGCCAGCACAGACGATACGGGCACCGGCCCTGGCCAGCACGTGGGCTGTGCCTTCACCGATACCGCTGCCAGCGCCGGTCACTACGGCAACATCACCATCGAGTAAGAAAGAACTTTCTGTCATGCGTCACTCCCAACAAACCTGGATTCGAAGGTAACACAGCGGGTTACCGTCAGAGCTTAGTGTGCCAAACGCGATAGAAACTCGTTCAAAGACGGGTAGAACGATGGAAACTCCTGGATATTCGTGTGATGCGCGGCTGGGACACGTACCACATCGACCGGACCGCCCCAGAGACGTATCAGATCTTCGGCATGTTCAGGCGGGATAACGCGATCACGGCCAGCGACATAGACAAGCGCGGGAACGTCGATGCCAGGGGCAAGCGCGGAAGAATCGAAGTGGTGGCGTAGAAGCCATCGCGCGGGCAGCCAGGGGTAAGTTGCTGCCGCGACCTCGGTAATGCTGTCGTATGGTGTCACAAGGACGACAGCCGCGAGATCTCGATGGGCAGCCAGATGAACTGCGACACCGGAACCCAGGCTCCGCCCGAAGGCGACGATGTTGCCGTTGTGTGGCAGCTCGAGGGCTTCATCGTAAACGCGCAAAGCATCGGCGAAGAACGCCTGCTCTCCTGGGTCTCCGGTTGACGAGCCGTAGCCACGGTAATTCACGAATAGATAGTTCGCGTCTGGCATTGCGGGGTCGAGGAAGTCGAATGCCCGGCGGGCGACATCCTGTGCATTGCCGCCGAAGTAGATGACCAGGGGCAGGGACGATGCCCGCTGAAGAAACCAGCCGGTCAGTTCGGCTTCTTCAGTCTCCAGCTTCCAGGCGTCCTTGACGAGTGTCGATACTGCGCGTGAGTCATTTGCCCGCGGATGGAAGAGAAGCTGGTCCTGGAACAGAAACATGAAAGCGCACACGAAAGCATAGCCCGCGCAAAATACGATGATTCCTTTCTTCATGTTGTGGATGATACTCAAATTGGTGATCCTTCCGACGAACACGGGTTACACTCGATTTCCTGAGTACAAAGGGGGTCGGCATGTCATCAGGTGAGCAGGTAGCGAAATACGATGTTGCGATTATCGGGGCTGGGTTTGCGGGGTTGTACGCGCTACACAAATTTCGTGATGACCTGGGTCTTTCCACAAGAATCATAGAAGCCGGTACGGGTCCCGGGGGGACGTGGTACTGGAACCGCTATCCCGGTGCGCGTGTCGATATCCCCAGCATGCAGTATTCCTATCAGTTCGACGACGCTCTGCAGCAGGAGTGGGACTGGCGAGAGAAGTATGCGCCGCAGGGTGAGATCCTCGATTACGTCGACCATGTCGTGGATCGTTTCGATCTTGCGAAGGATATTCAATACAACAGCCGTGTGCGTGCTTGTCAATACGATGACTATACGGGTTTGTGGACGCTGACGCTGGAGAGTGGTGAAAAGCTGGTTGCGCGCTATTGCATCATGGCCACCGGGTGTTTGTCGGCCGCAAACAAACCTCGTTTTGAGGGAGATGACAGCTTTCGGGGTGAGGTGTACCACACGGGACAATGGCCGCACGACGGTGTGGATTTCGAAGGTAAAACGGTAGGGATCATCGGCACCGGATCATCTGCCGTACAAGCCATTCCGGTGATTGCAGGGGAATGTAAACACCTGACGGTCTTTCAGCGTACGCCAAACTTCTCGGCACCTGCATACAACGAGCCGCTTGATCCTGAGTACGCCAAAGCCGTGAAAGCTGACTACAAGGCATTTCGTCAGCGCGGGCAGGAATCGCTTGTCGCCTGGGACATCGACATGAACGAAAAAGAGTATGCCGAGATGTCCCCGGAAGAGATACATGCCTGTCTCGAGGAGCGCTGGAAGATGGGCGGATTGTTCTTCTACGGAACGCTGGCGGACCTCCTCACAAATCAGCAGGCCAATGACGTGGTTTCCGATTTCGTGCGGGAAAAGATCAGGAGCAAGGTGGACGATCCCGGGATTGCGGACCTCCTCACGCCGAAAACAATGATCGGTTGCAAACGAATCTGTGCTGACACCAACTACTTCGAAACGTACAACCGGGACAACGTGACGCTGGTAGACATCAGCGAACAACCCATCTCGAGAATTACACCAAACGGACTGGAAGTGGGTGATGAGAGCTGGGAATTCGATGTGCTCATCTACGCGACGGGATTTGACGCGATGACAGGGTCGCTGGAACGGATCGATATTCGTGGTCGCAGGGGGTTGACGCTGAAAGAGAAGTGGAATGCTGGACCACGCACGCTCCTGGGTCTGCAGACAGCGGGTTTTCCCAATATGTTCGTCATTGCAAACGCCGGCAGCCCCTCGGTACTAACGAATATGATCACCGGTATCGAACAACACATTGAGTGGGTCGCTGATGCGGTCCGGTACCTGCAGCAATCCGGGCTCAACACGATGGAAGCCAATCTTGAGGCGGAAGACGACTGGGTAGATCACACCAACGAGGTGGCTTCAGAAACCCTCCTGCTCGGATGCAATTCCTGGTATCTCGGGGCGAACATTCCTGGCAAGCCACGTGTGTTCATGCCTTACCTTGGGTATCCGGACTACAAGCAGCAATGCAACGAGATCGCTGCGGAGGGGTACAAAGGGTTCACGCTCAGCTCTACCGGAGCGTGATGCCCGGCAAAAGGCTTGAATAATCCGGATAGATCACGGGCGTGATGCCCTGTGTGAGCTATATGCCGTCCAAACGATAGCGATCCGGCACGTCAACGATTTTCCATTTCACTCCGTTGATCTTCAGTGGTTCGAACTGCACAGGCCGAGCGCCGCGTCTGAGCAACCCAAGCAATCTACGGCCACTCATCTCCGAACGTTGATGGGCGCTAACCTTGATGTCCTCAACGCTCCCATCGCGTGTGATCGTGTAGGTGAAATCCACATACACAGCTCGACTTGTGTAGAAACCGTTTTCTATCGTTGGCACTGATCCAATCGTACGCGGCGTCAGAAACAGCCTCTCACAGACGCGACGGGTCTGGCGTTGCGACACGACATCCGATCTCCACTTCCTGGGCCTGCAGACTCCGTTGGCACAAACCAGACAAACCCCTGCGTGACGCTGCCGCGATGTGCGCACGTCAGCCAACTCTCGCTGCTTGAGAACAGCATACTCACAGCCCCGGATTGAAGACACATGTGATATTGGCCATGGCCCGCAGCGGTCAATCCCAACGGCCACCACTTCTTCAATCGCCCGTTCGGTGGTGGCATTTGCGCCAGCGACCTCTGTATGTGGTGCTGTGCTCCAACCAAACAGCACCAACGCCTGGAGAACCTTCCGCCAGACAGCGTTCGGTATCATTTCTGCCCTGATTTCTGCGACCCCAACATTACGTCTTTCCTAATCCACCCGCCGCCGTAGACGATGCCACTGATCTGTTGCTTGATGCTACTATCAAGAGTGGGGAGGTACTGAATATGTCCACAGGCGCAGAGTCGGAAAGACCCAGCCTAACCAGATATCAATTCGCATCGTACGCCGCACCGGCGATGCCGCTCGCCATGAATGGGCTGATTATTGCCGTGTACCTGCCCGCCGTGTACGCCGACGCCGAGGGTTTCGGTCTTGCGCTTGGGTTCGTCGGTTTTCTCGTCATGGCTTCACGGCTCTTCGACGGCTTCACCGATCCCTTCATCGGGTTCTGGTCCGATCGTCTTCGAACCAAATGGGGGCGGCGCAAACCGTTTCTCATCATCGGCACCCCCATTTACATGGTAGGACTCTGGTTTTTGTGGATTCCCCCGTTTGAGTTCAGCGAAGTCACCTTCCTTGGTATCGAATTCAACAACGGCTATCCGTGGCTGCTTGGCACGCTGATCTTTTTGTACGTCGGATCTACCATCAAAGACGTCCCATACAGTGCCTGGGGGGCAGAGCTTTCCACCCGCTACAACGAGCGCACGCTCATTATGTCGTGGCGCGAAGCTTTTTCGGTTGGGGGTTCACTCGTCGGTGCACTGACTCCCGCGATCATATTTTTCTGGGGGTACGACAAGCCCAGCGACGCGGTGTACTTCCTCACCTGGTTCATCGTCATCGTTACGCCGATCTACATTCTGAACAGTGTTTACTCGGTGCCTGAATACGATGTCACCGAAGCCCGTAAAGCCAGGATACCGCTCAGAGAGAGCATTCGGGTCGCCTGGGATAATGAACCGTATCGCAAACTCATCATCATATTTCTGTTCTCGACCATCGGTTCGGCAATGACCAACACGCTGAGCTTCTTTTTCGTTAAACACGTACTTCTGGCTGGTGATTTGTACGGTTTTTATCTGGCGCCCTACTTCATCTCCCAGATCATCGCTATCCCCCTGTGGTTCGCGTTATCAAGGCGCATCGGCAAACACCGCGCTACCATGGTGGCGATCGGCTGGTACTCGCTGTGGTCGTGTTTCATTCCAGTCATCGCCTGGATGGACGCCGCCCACTTCACGGCGTTTGAGGTTGGTGCGCTGCTGTCGTTCCTGCCTGAAGACTCATACGCAAGCACGATGGCCTACTTCGAAGGCATTCCAACTGGCAAGTTCATCTTCTTCATTGCCGTCATGTGCCTGAAGGGGTCGGCAATTGGTGCGCTTTCGGCACTGCCCTATGCCATGGCGGCTGACGTCATCGACCTCGACACAGCCCGCACCGGCAAGAAGCAGGGTGGCGCTTACTTCTCTATCTGGACCATGACCCGCAAGCTCGCTTACGCGCTGGGCTTGTTTGTCGGTGCAAATGCCGCGGTTTTCATCGGCTTCAACTCACTGGCTGATCCACTGAGCGGCGAAAACTCAGCGACAGCCCTGCTTGGTCTCGCGATTCTCTATTCGATGGTTCCGGCACTCTTCAAATTCGTCGCGATGCCGTTGTTGTGGAACTATTCATTGACCGAAGAGAAACTGGCGGAGATTCAGGCTGAGATTGCGGCCAGGGAGTTGGAGGCAGGTGTTGCACCAAACGCGACAGCGCCCGGACAACCCTCGCCGCAAGGAACGTGAGCTTCAACTGCCTGGTCGTCGGGCACGACGTGTGAAAAAAACTGGTTCGATTCGCGCCGGGGAACGGTGTCTTGCACTCGCCGTTTCTGGGCCTGGACTTGCCTGCTCAGCGAAGGAAAAGGCGCCTGACCAATCTGTAGGCCAGAACTGACGCGGCAGCTGCGATTATCAGAAGCACCAGGTGCGAACCGCCAAAGTAGTGCAGCACAGAGTATGTTCCATGGCTGTGATCTGGGTGAGCGGACGCGACGATTGGCATGAGTGAGATGAGTAGAAGAAGAAACTTTTGCATCGAGTGGCTCCAACCGTGTACTGGAATTGGCTTCAATCTTAGCTGTTTCGTGCGAGGAACAGAAACCGGTAATTGAGTGCGAGAAAAAAATCCCACTGCCCTGACTTAAGAGGTCGGTCAAGGGAGGCCGGAGCCTCCCGTCTATTGCATGTCAGCTCTTAAAACGTGTAGCGCACGCCTAGTCGATAGCTGAGGCTTTCGTTTTCGATGTCGAATTCAGCGGGCAGCAATGATGAGCGCACTGTTGCGTCATCGCCGTCCAGGTAGTGAATTGAGAACACCACGTCAAACCCTTCTGTGATCTCGTAGTCCACACCTGCAATCGCCTGATACGAGGTCCCGGAATCATCGTCGCTGATCACACCCACACCGGAAGGTGCGTACTCCACATCAACCTCGGTGTTTCCGATGCCAACGCCTACAAAGGGCGTGAATGCGGAATCGTTCTCGAAATCGTAGTAGCCGTTCAGAAAAAAGCTGTCTGTCTCGATCTCGCCGCGGCCGTTTGCGGCCAGTGCACCGACGGATGCGCCAAGGTCGCCTGTGTTTCCACTGATCAGCACACCAGCGTCGATAGCGGTCAGGTCGATACCTGCTGCGGAGACACCCTTATGCGTGTCTACATCGGAAGAACTGCGGGCGTACTCCAGCTCAATGCGGAAGTTGTTGAGCTTCCAGCCGAGCGCAAGCGTCCACTGGTCGCCACTATCGAATTCGGTTTTCCAACCGACAGGGTTGCCAGCAGGTATCGTGAGTGGCGGATTGACGCCTGTAACGGTTCCGGTGGTGAAGTCGCCGGTGAAGGTGCCGCTGTTGCTCGAATCATCCTGGTCGACAATTCCATAGCTACCACCGACGTAAAGCTCCGCAGCCGTTGTAGCACTCATGAGAATCGTGATGGCAAAAACCGCTGTCCGGGTGAGTTTGGTTTTCATGGTTTACTCCATAGAGAGATGAGGGGAGCGCGCTTTATAGATGTGTGTCTGTGAAATTTGCGTAAAGGGACGTGAACGACTTGAGCGTCAACGAACGCGAACGTGAATTGGATACCGGATATCCGGGTGTTCGGGGTGAAAGGCAGATGTCACCCGACCTGTCTCGGTGATCCAGGAAGTCGTTGATCAGGACAAGTGGAACGAGGGAAATGCCCTGGTACTGGTCGTCACGGGAAGCGGCGAGCGGGATGCCTTATCGTTACGGTGGCGGCAGCCGGGAAGGACCGGCCTTGCTTCTGGAAATTCAATGACTCGATCCCCGAGCCAGCTGGTAGCGCAGCTATGTGTTGGTCACTCTTCCGCGGGCACGCCCGATTGATACGTCGTGTAGATGTAGATGGGAATATCCAGGTCGCCGAGGTGATTGTCGATCAATGGGCGCACGTCCTGCCAGTCCAGACCGCCAACACCGGTTGCGAGGCGTGGGAGCGCAATGCTCTTGAAGTCTTCCTCTTCGATGAGTTTGCGCAGAGCACGAAGAGCAACGTTTACGTTGTGTGTGGTGGCCTTTCCCGGATGCGACTGTTTCGTTTTTGGCGCTTCCTGGGTCATCAGATTGACAACACGTCTGCCGTCCGCGCCTGCCCATGCCCAGACTTCTCCGGCTTTCGGGTGTGACACCTGACAATAGTGACGGAAGTCCTTCGCCATGGCCGGGTATTCCTGGCGGAGAGCCAGTGCCAGTCCCTGATTGAAGTGGTCGTCCGGAGCGACGCCGTGCGCGATCACCTGTGCTTTGCTGAGAAGGATGTCTCCAGTGACTTCGCTGATCATCGATTACCCTCACTCGTGGTGTTCCTGCCAGCGTTCCCAACGAACCCCGGCTCTTTCCATGATCGTCAGCGGGACCCCGGCCGCCTATACGTGGAAGACACGGGTGGGATGAGAGGGAGATATGGTGTGGATCAGGATGATTGCGAAGCTTCGGCGAAAGACTTGAATCTCGTCATGAGCATCATTGATTGTTTTTTCAGACTGCGCCGGAGCAGGGAGATCATCATCTGTTGCAGGGCGCTTGAGCAGCGGCAGTCTGATTTCATTATCCAACGGGTGCTGTGACCGTCGATATCCATGAAGTGGTTGTCGATGAGATTCCAGACCGTGTCGCTGTCGTAGAATGCAGCGAACCGTTCAGGGGCTTCTACCTCCATCACTGTTTCGATTGTTTCAACCTCGCTTTTACCCATGAGGTGTACCTGCCGCGTGGACGCGCCTGGCTGACCAGTCTCCCCGCGAAGTGTTTCATGGCTGACGAGATCCGGCTGCCATTGCCGGATGTTGTCAGGGTCGAGAAAAAGATCGATTACCTGCTCGCGCGGAACATTGATCTCGATTTCACCTTGATAGCGCATTTTATTTGTCTCTATGTCTTTCCTGGCTAGCCCAGAGTGGGGAGGCATCTTTCATAAGCCGGTCCATCTTGGTCATACGGGCTACCGCCTTACCGGTAGATGGATCGCTCAGTGTTGATATGTACCAGACAATTTCTGTCTTGGGACTATCTGACAGGGCCAGGACATGCCCTTGTGCAACGTAGTTGCGCTCTGCCACAACAGGCCCGTCGAGGTATTGAACTTCGATAGATCCGAACAGACCAACATAAGGACCGCTGACCGGAATAATGTGTGGCTCGACGACGCGAAACGCATGAATAAACGGGGCGATGGGGACCACCCTGCCGCCAAAGATTGTTTCGTCTGAGTAGCAGGGCATCGGCTCTGTGATGACGGCCAGACGAGCATCGATGCTCTCTGCCGGAATAGTGACGGGGCACTCCGGTGAATCGACTCCGGTCACAACGTCCGCCATCATCCTCAGATCACCCGGTGGTCGGACAGTCTTCAGACGCTGGCTGACCTCAGAATCTTCATCTTCACCAAGGGACGCGGAACCCTCCATCACGAGCGCACCTTCTTCGTTCTCCATCCAGATCCGGGCCCGGTTCTCACCAGCCGGTTCGAGCTTGCAACAAACGGGCTCGTGATCGACGGTTGCGGCTTTGAAATACAGAGACATGCCGCCCCGTGACCACCAGGCGTCACCAAAGTGTTCAACGAGCAGTGGAGGGAATTGCTCCATGTGGATGGACCCGGCGATGGTGCCGCCAGCGAAGCCGAGGTCCTGCGCTGTGTCATCGTCATGAATCCCACCTTTCTCGTCAGCCGATGTGTTGGTCGGTCGGCGCCAGGGGCCTGAAATGGTTGCAGACATACACTGTCTCGTTTTGAACTCAAGGCACCCTTTATAACCTATTGCGAGCTCAGCGCGTATCTGTGCGCCTGTTGCAGACAATCTGTTGCCGGTTCAAAGTGCCCTCGTCGTTCTTTAACTGCCAGGAACCCGAAGGACATGAAATCTCTCACTCTCCCATTTGTTCTGATTCTTTTTCTCACAATCAGTTTGGCGCAAGCCGCTGAAGGTCCCGCTGGAGGTCGGCTGGATGGTCCGAGGCTGGCGCCTTTGTCTGAGGAAGCAGCCCGGGGTGCGATGACAGCTCTCACCGGTGTGGCTCCGGAAGGGCCAGTGCTGAACATATTCCGGACACTTCAGCATCACCCGCGTCTGGTCGAGGCGTGGACGGGTTTCGGCCGATACGTGTTGGGGGAATCCACGCTGCCGCCCAGGCACCGTGAGATAGCGATGCTTCGGATCGGCTGGTTGTGTCAGTCCGATTATGAGTTTGGCCAGCATGCTGTCATCGCGAGGAATATCGGGATGACGGATGCAGAAATTCTTGCCATTACCCGTGGTCCGACAGACCCCTTGTGGAGCCCGTTCGAACGATCGCTTCTGCAGGGCGTGGATGAACTGCATAGCGAAGCGCTTGTTTCAGATGCCACGTGGGCTGCGCTGAGCAAAGAATACAGCGATCAACAAATGATCGACTATGTATTCACAGTGGGTCAGTACAACCTGGTTTCGATGGCACTGAACTCGCTGGGTGTGGAACGTGAGGAAGGTCTGGCCGGGTTTCCACCGGGTGCGGAACGATAGAAAACAGCATTGGAGCAAATAACTTTACGCAACGTAATTTCACTTTACGTTAAGTGGTAAGGAGCGTATAAAGAGCCTCCGCTTTGCGGTCATTGGGATTGATCCCGGGGAGAGGTATGACCATCACCGAGCAGGAGCTGCTTGAGAAAGTAGAGGCGCTGGTACCCATGCTCGAGGCGCACGCCGACCAGGCGGAGCGTGAGCGTAAGCCCGTGGATGAAGTGATGCGCGCCATCGAAGACGCTGGCGTGTACCGCTATTTTGTGCCCCGGGAGTATGGCGGATACGAATTCGGCATGGAGACTTTCATGCAGATTGGCATGGCGCTGGGTGGTGGCTGTGTCTCGACCGCATGGGTCACAACTTTCTGCATGGAACACAACTGGCTGATGGCCCTGTACGGCAAGGAAGCCCAGGACGACATCTTCGGCAAGCAGCCCTACATCATCGCGCCCGGTACCCTGGCCCCGAAAGGCACGGCGACACCTGTTGAGGGTGGTTACCGGGTAACCGGTCGTTGGGAATGGGGCACTGGCATCATGCATGCAGACTGGGCGCTCGTGGGTGCGCTGACCCCCGTTGAAGGATCTGACAAACCAGACCTCTGCATGTTCGTCGTGCCGATCAAAGACGTTGAAATCATCGATACGTGGCGGGTTGCCGGAATGGTTGCAACGGGCAGTAATGACATAGCGGTAAACGACGTGTTTGTCCCTTCGCACCTGATGCAAAGTGCCACCCGGATGCGCATGGGTGATGCCGAAGGCGGCAAAGTGCGCGACTCGTATCTCTATCGAATGCCCATGTTGCCGGTCCTCGGCCTGACCGCCGCAGCTCCCGCTGTCGGCGCGGCGAGAAAGGTGGTGCAACTTTTCGCAGAGCACATGCGCAGCCGCATTGTCTATGGCACCCGGGACAAACAGGGTGAGAAGGCTGTTGCCCAACACAGACTGGCGATGGCTGCTTTGGGCGCGCGAAATGCGGAAATCCTGCTCATGCAGCTGGCCAGGGAAGTCGAATCCTGGGGCAAGCGTGGTGAACGCTGCTCAGAAGAGGAAAAGGGTTTCCTGCGTCTGCGCATCGGTGACGTGGTACAGCAGTCCCGCGAAGTGGTTCGTCACGTGGTGGACGCCTGCGGTGCCCACGCACATTTTCTTGAAAGCCCACTGCAAAGATTTCAGCGGGACCTGAGCACGCTGTCGTGCCATACCGTTTTCGATACCGATGTCAGTGGCGAACAGGTTGGCCGTTCGCTGCTGGGATTGGAAATGAACATGCCGCTTTAAGCGGCAGCAGAAAAACAGGAGGGATGGATACATGATCTCGAGATGTTGGAATGCCCGCACAGTCGTGCTGGGTCTGGTACTGAGCCTTGCGCTTCCCGCACAAGTTCTCGCTGAAGAGATGATGCTGGAAGAGATTGTGGTGACCGCAACCAAGCGGTCTGAAAACCTGCAGGACGTGCCGATTTCTGTCGGCGTCGTCAGCGGTGAGTTTGTCGACAAGTTCGACATAGTCGACCTCGGTGACTTCCAGAGCTACGTACCCAGCCTTCAGGTGCAGAAGACCTTCGGTAGCTGGGCGGTGAGGGTGCGCGGTCTCGGCTCAGCAATCACCAACCTGGCATTCGATTCATCCGTCCCGGTCTTTAACGATGGTGTCTACTGTGCCCGGGGTAAATGTCTCGAATCGGCGTTTCTCGATGTGGAGCGCATAGAAGTTGCAAGAGGACCACAGGGTGCATTGTTTGGGAAAAGCACCATGTCCGGAGCCATAAGTGTTGAGAGCAATCGGCCAACTGATGAGTTCGAAGGCAGCATCAAGGGCAGCTACGAGTTTGAGGACGACAGCTACGGGATGACCGGCTATCTCTCAGGACCGATTTCGGACACGCTAAGGGGCCGCCTGGCGTTTCGCTACGATGACGTGGGCGGCTGGGTCGACAACCCCTTCGTCTCGGATGAACCCGAAGAAGATCGCTACGTCGTTCGGGGTACTTTCGAGTGGGACGCCAGCGCCGACACGATGGTTACCTTTAAGTACGAAACAGGAGACTCGGAAACTGATGGTCGCAGCAACCAGCTTGTTGCACCCGGTCTCATGACGGCAATCACGACAGATCCATCACCTGAATTCAGGGATGATGACAGGCGTCGTGTGAGCACGGGTGTGGGAGATGAAGACTACTACAACCATGAATGGAGCCTCGCGACGCTGACAATTGACCATCAGCTCGGCGACCACACCCTGACCGGAATCTTCAATTACTGGGATACGGAAACCGCGTGGCGTCTCGATGTCGACGGCGGTCCGGACTACCTGCTCAACACCGATCTGCGCGATGAATACGATCAGATGACGGCTGAGATCCGTCTGCTGTCGCCCATCGAGCAGACTTTCGAATACATCGTCGGTGCGTGGTATCAGGAATCCGACCTGCATACCCAGCAGTTTTCTCCGTTCTCCCCGGCACTCGCCAACTTCTTTGGCGGAGTGATACTGGGCGTACCTGCATTCCTGTTGCCGCCTGCATCCACCGGGGGTGTCGGCGGGGACCGGCACATCGAGCGCGATCAGGATGCATGGTCCGTTTATGGCCAGTTGACCTGGAACGTCACCGACCGTCTGCGTTTGATCGCGGATCTGCGTTACACGGAAGAAACGCAGGACGCGATGGCATTCGGACGGTCATCGACATTCCCGGACCAGGTCAATCCTGTGCACTCGGGCCGCCAGTACCTGTTCCACTTTGCAGATTACACGCTGTACCAGGAGCGCGAGGATGATTCGTTTGACCCGGCATTCCGGGTGCAGTTCGATGCGACGGACGACGTGGTGCTTTATGCGGGATGGTCGAAAGGTTCCAAGGCCGGTGGTTTGAAAGCCAACGACCAGAACATTGGTCAGTACACCCTTGACGCGTGTGCGGATCCTGCCTGGTGTCAGCGTTTTGTAGGCCAGGCAACTTTATCGCCTGCTGAACTCGCGGCGGGTATCACCATGCAGGACGGCAACGGCACGTTCGACTATGAGGATGAAGAAGCTGAGAGTCTCGAGGTGGGCGCAAAGATGACGCTCCTGGACGGCCGTGCAAGCCTGAACATCGCTGCTTACACCATGGAGTTCGATGACCTGCAGACGTCCTCGTATGACGGTACCCGGTTCATCATCAACAACGCATCGTCGGCGGAAGTAGAGGGGTTTGAAATCGAAAGTATTTTTCAGGCGACGGAAAACCTGCGTATAACGGCAGCGATTGCTTATGTAGATGCCACCTATGACGATTTTAATCAGGCGCAATGCCCAGTCGACGGAGCGGGTAACCAGCTGGATCCAGCCTGTGTCGACGGTCAGGCAGATCTGTCGGGAGAGAACCTGGAGCGTGTGCCTGAGTGGGAGGCTAACGTTAACTTCGATTGGCACTCGACGCTGGACAATGGTCTGCAACTGCTCGCTGCTGTGTCCATGTATTACTCAGATGAGTACTCGGTCAGGCAGGACTACTCACCGCGTGGTACACAGGATTCGTTCACCAAGTGGGATGCACGTATCGCCCTGGCAGCGGCAGATGACAGCTGGGAAGTGGGTATCACCGGACGCAACCTGTCCGACGAATACACGATTCAGCACGCGTACGAAATTCTGGGAGACAATTTCGTTTCTCTCTCCAGGGGGCGGACCATTACGCTGGATGCCCAGTACCGGTTTTGAGAACAGGATCTGATCAAACTCTGTTGGGTAGTGGCTGTCTGGCAGAACCGGCAGCCACTCTCCCTGCAATCTGGCCTGGCAATTTGGCCTGACAATTTAGCTTTAGTGACAGTCGACAGGTTATGATCCTGGTTCTTATCTGGATGACGCATGACGACTGAACAGGAAGGACACCACATAACCTGGCAACAGGTTGACCGCCACCTGATAGCAGGGCTCGCGCATGCAATCGATTGGGTGGATAACAGCCTCCAACATGTCCTCGCGTCCCGTGGATTCAGTCCTGTGCACAGGACCCAGTCACTCATACTTGTGCATATTGCCAGCGGTATCGATTCCCCTTCTGACATTGCCTACGAAATGGGGCTGACCCGGCAGAATGTGCACCACATGGCCAAAGGGCTGATTGAAGCGGACATTGTGGAACAGTTTCCCGACCCACGTGATCCGCGCAGATCCCGTTATCGTCTGACGGATTCCTCGATCGGTATTCGTGAGGCTGCTCTCGAGACTCTGGCAGCGCTGGACGTTGCCATACAGCGTCGCACGGGCCTGAGCGTAGACGATATGCAGGCATTTCATCGGGTTCTGGCTGCGGACTGGGGACCGGAAATTGCCAATCATGAGGAGTTGCTGGCGCTCACCGGTGATCAAAGCTGATCGATATCTCGAGTTTTGAATGCCGGACGAAGACGACCTCCTTCGTGACTTCGTTACCAGTGGATTGGTTGTCGTGCCGCCTGAAAAACTCGGCGTGTCTGCTGGACTTCACGAGACAATCTACGAACAGGAAAAGACAGCGTTCCGAGCCAAAAAGGTCATCAACACGACCCTGATACCCGATGTCCTGAAGGTGCTCGCGGCACCCGGTCTGGTGCAGGCTGTTGACAGGCTTGCAGGACCCAACTGGGCGATTGTCCCATTTACGCACAACACACCCTTTGTCAGTGGCGCTTACGATCAACACTGGCACAAAGACGACAACGGTCCTTATAACGCCCGCTGGGTGCGCCACCACCAGGCTGTGCAACTCGAGATGTTGTACTTTCCCCAGTCTGTTGCGGAGGATATGGGTCCCACAGCGACCATACCGTATTCGCAATACTGGACGTTTGATCACGAAGAGAACCACGACAACTTTGCCGGTGCGGATCATCTGGATTTCAATTACCAGCTGACCGGCATGGAAACGGTGGCTGTCACCGGACCTCGATCGAACAACGATGAAGAGGTTATCGTGAATCGACATACGCAACACGATCACCGGATGCGCGAGGCTGTGGCCGGCACCGGATGGCCGCTGATGCGGCAATACGAGGCGGCACCTCTCGAGGCGGGTAGTGTTCTTCTCTACTCACATAACCTTTTTCACAGAGGTAACCATCGCCGGGACCCGTTTGAGAACTGGCGTGAGAACCCTCGGTTCATGTGGCGCTTCTGGATCTACAGGACAACAGAACCTGGGGGTGAAGGGTTGGCGTGGCAACCGCCTGTGGTCGATTCTCTGACGGGGATGTCGCTTGATGATGTGCCAGCGTCGCTCCATGAAACCTGGCGGTATCAGCACCACTGGTCGCTGACGGGACAGGCAGCAGTCCCACGCTACAGGGCCGTGAGTCCAGCGGATCTGGCTGCGGATCTGAGATCAAAGGGAGATGACGCAGAACCACGTCGCATTGGGGCCGGATATCTTCTTGCTGCACACGCTGATCGGAACGAGAGCATCTCGATACTCGATGATGGGCTCAACGACGAACGCGAAAACGTGCGGCGGGCTGCCGGATTTGGCCTCATTGCCGCTGGCGACGATGCGACCGGATCTTTTCTGACTGCATGCCAGTCACCACGCAAGTGGGTGCGCAGAGCTGGCGTAGTGGGTCTGGGAGATGCGGCCAGGCCAACACGCGAGGTTGTAGATGCGTTGTCTGAGCGTCTCCTGAAAGACGCCTCTGTTTATGTCCGTTCGTGCGCTGCGCACGCTCTGGGGTGTTTGACGCGAAGAGCAGCGGTGGGTGATGTTGATTTGCTGCCGCGAATTCTCGATGCGTTGCTCGCATCCCTCCAGGTGGAAGCGAACCGGCTTGGAATGGACAAGGCACAGGATCGCAGCATCAAGTTTGTACGGCCCACGGACGAATGTGACGTGTGCGAAGGCATGGGTATCGACTATGGGGTGGATCGGTTCGAGCCGGTTCGATCTTCCGTCCGGGAAAATGCGTTGGTGGCAATGGTCATAGTGTGCACACATGGCGATGGACTTACGGGAGAGGCGGTTTCGAGCGCTGGTGAGGCGCTCGCCCGAATCACAGCGTCAGAAACCAACGTTTTTGCGGCGGGTCTTGCGCTGGATGCACTCACGCGCCTTGCTCACAATCGCAGTGAACCTCAGAAGCATCTTTTCGATCTGCTTGATGAGGCGCGTGGCAGCATGCCGATTCTCTGCCAGGAGTCGCTGCTACGCGCGAGGGCCTGAACGGCTTAGAAACGCGGAAGAGTGTTAGCCGATGTGTTTCCAACGTCGTTCCAGCGCCGTGCACTCAGCGCCCGGAGGGCTTCGCAATCTTCAGAATGCAACGCAATTGCCTCGTACAGCATCCCGGCGACATATCTGTCCGGCTCGCGAGTTGCGAGGGCCGAGATCTTCGATTTCTCGTCTGCGTCGAGAGTATGGTTGCTGGCCAATTGCAGGACGGCATAGGCGATGGATTGGCGAACCGTGGATCTCGACAAACCAGCGATGTCCGTGTTGTCGGGCTCGACGCCGGGACCTAACCTGTCCAGCAGAGCCTCGAGAATACGATGTCCGTCGATATCCGGATTTCGGGCAGCCTGTCCTACCGCATAAGCCGCATTTGAACGTGCAAGATCGTCACTTTCACTTTGCAGCATGGACAGCAGGGCATCGGTCCCGGGCGACCACGCAGCGCCGAGCGCAAATGCAGCAAAGCGGCGCACGCTGACGCGTTCGTGTTGAGATGCTTCTGTCAGAGCTTCCCCCGCTTCATCGCAGCGCAGGCGCAATCCGTATGCAGACGCGCGCCGTGTACCTTCGTCCCTGTGGTACAGGCCTTCCAACAGAGTTTGAAGACTGAAGTTGCCGCTGTCTGAACCGAGCACGTAGGCAGCAGCGACTTTTTCGTTTTCACGGCCCGTTAGAAGCTGGTCAGCTGCAGCCTCCAGCTGTGCGGGTTCTGTGGCCTGCCTCCTGCGTTCTCCGCGGCTCCACGCCCAGATGGATCGCGCGACCGGTTGCAGGTCGGGACGCACATTCCCGAGGTCCGGGAGCACCTCCTGGTTGGACCATGCCGCCAGTGCCGGCTCGCGCGTCCGCGCGTAGTAAAACTTGAACATGTAACGCGCAGCGGCCTCGGGCAGCTTACGCGTACCCCGGTGAATGAGATCGTAGTGAACAAGAGCGACACTGCCTTTTGGCAACTGAATGAACTTACGTTCAATGCCGGGGATGTGCAGTTTTTCGACCGATGCAGACAGCCGCTGGTCGCGTATATCGAGATCGTCACCTGCGAGTACATCGAAACCAAGGTCGGGATCGATTGGATCTCCCGGGCGCCAGGTTCCATCCTCATTTTCGATATCGGTCGTCCAATACTGCGACGATGGGATAATCTCCGTGGGACCGTTTTCGAGTGTGACCGCCTGGGGGTAGTAGAAGAGAATGAGCCAGTCGGGCCGGTGAGCGCGATAGTGGCCACGCTCGTTCCAGGGCAGATTGCCGTCCTGGTGAAATGGCTGATCGCGTTTGCTGCTTTCGTGCAGGAAGTGATGTGGGTGCAGAAACGCATCTTCTCCGAGGATGCTGCTGACGGCACCTGTCACTGCAGGGTCCGCGAGAACATGGTCGATCTCCGGGATCTGGGCCCTGACGTTGTCGCCGAGGATGCTCAAATGGCTTGTTGGGCTTTTAAGACGACTGGTCCAGTCGTAGAGACCATCCGCCTTTTGCCAGATGCTGTCGTGGTATTCATCCGGCAGAGATTCAGGCTGGATGACGAGGTAGCCGTCGGTCAGGAATTGCAGGTACTGGTCGTCGCTGAGTTTCATCTGGACACGTTACCATCCATACCAGGAACCATCAGCATTGGGTTTCATCACGAGGTAACTCCACCAGTGATAGACGCCCGCTTCAGTCGATGAGGGTGCTGTGCAATTGAACTTCGTACGACCCGTCTTCAAAGGCTGGACGGGTCTGATCGTAAACCGGCCGTTGCCTCCCGTCATATCCATCTTTCCCTGACCGGTTGCGTAACAAGCCAGCTGACCGAGGTTGCTGCCGTTGGACCTGATGTTGAGCTGAAGCTCCACAGTATGGCCGTTCTGCAGGACGTAACCGTTGGAAGGATCTGCTTCAACCACCAGTGGCCGGGTCATGAGCCGGGATCTGAATTCGGCCGGTGATGCGTAGCTGCCTGACATTGGGAACCGGGGTACCGCGAGCCAGTCGGTGTCTGGACCGAGCGCGCCCGAGTGCTGCCCGACGCCGGTGAGTTTCAGATCCTCTATATGCGCTTGCAGCTCAGGCGTAAATTCGCCGTAGGGATATGCGAAGAGGGTTGGAGATACTCCGAGTTCCTGGCTGATCCGTCTCTGGGCTGTCTGGATGTCGTCGATCACGGCACAGCGATCGTTGAGGGAAGCCAGGTGAGCGTGGCTGTGGGAGTGATTGCCTACCTCAACACCAGCTTCAACGAGCGTACGTAATTGGTCCCAGGTCATGTACGGGCGGGATCCCTGATCGATCGCCTCAGTGTTAGCGAAGACTGTGAAGGGCCAGCGCCTGGCCGCCAGCATGGGGTAAGCGTTTTCGAATACGGAGATGTAAGCATCGTCAAAAGTGAGCGCTACCACTCGGTCGGGGATGGTTTCCCCGGCGCGCAGGCTGGCTGTCAGTCTGCCGAGCGGCCAGACCTCAAAGCCTGCTGCCGCGATAATTTCGAGGTGCTCTTTGAAGAGCTCTGGGCTGACGCTTGTTACGGCAGGGGTCTTGTCGGAGACATGGTGGTAGGCCAAAACAATGTGATTTGCAACTCCCGGCGCAGGCAGCAGCATCAGGACGGCGATGACGAGCACCTTATTCAAGGCGGTTCTGGCGAATCATGGCTTTGACCTCGTCCACGTACGCTTGTCGTCGCTCCGAGTAGGCGAGCAGGCCATCCGCAAGGCGGGTACCGGTGAGTTCGTTCCCGGTGAGTTCCATCTCGAGGCGGATTTCCCGCATGTCCGCGTAGCGTGGATGAGTGTTGAGATTGAATAGATATGCATCGACAGCCGCCTGTACTGAGGGAAAGGCGGCCACCTCGTGGCGTCGTCCAACGTCGCGTGCCGTTGGGATAAATCCACAGCCTTTGTCGAAACACTGCTGACCAAAGAGATTGTTGCCCTGAACAGCGAATTTGGACGTACCCCAGGCTGATTCTTTTGCAGCCTGGATCAGAACAAGAGGAGCCGGAACGATGTTCACCCTCAGCATGGCTTCAGCTACAAGTTCTGCGTCTGATACGGCCTGTCCGGTTTCGATGGCGTACGGACCGACAAGCTTCACGAGACGGGCACGTTCCAGCCAGTGTAGTGTACCCGCATCCAGAAACCGCCCGTAAATATGCTCCAGGACCAAACGGTCTTCAGCGATTCTGGCGTTCGCCAAGTCAATAAACGGAGTCAGATAGGAGAAGAAATGAGCCTTTTTGGCTTTGACATCTTCGTGGATGGAAAAGTCGGGCAGGGGTGTTGGCGGACGCTGGTCCAACACAAACATCGCGGTCCCTGCGAGTAAAACGGCAGACAGGATGAAAGCCGTAAGTTGTAGTTTGTCCATGGGCTTATTGTGACACGTTCTGTGCTATAACTGGTTGCGGAGGATTTCTTAGGTCCCTCTGTAAGAGCGGCGTTAGCCGGGATTCTTCGCAGAGGACATTCGGTTGGGGAGAGTAAGTCCAGGTGAGTGAAGCACGGCCTGCAGACGCAGATCAGGCGTTTGATCTTGACAAAAAAATGGACGACGCCGGTTTCGGCAAGGGCTACCGGTATTACGCGCTGGGTCTTCTGACAGTCGTTTACGTTTTCAACTTCATCGACCGGCAGATCGTCGTCATTCTCCAGGAATCCATCAAGCAGGACCTGGGTCTGATGGACTGGCAGCTGGGTCTCCTCAGCGGGTTTGCTTTTGCTGTTTTCTACGTGACGATGGGTGTGCCGATCGCACGCATTGCGGACAAAGGCGTCCGGCGTAACGTCATCTCTTTTTCGCTTGCTCTCTGGAGCGCCATGACCGCCTTGTGTGGAATGGTCAATCATTTCTGGCAGCTCCTGCTCGCCCGGATCGGTGTTGGCGTTGGCGAGGCGGGCTGCAGCCCACCGGCACACTCGATCATCTCGGATATGTTCCCGCCCGAGGAGCGTGCAACGGCACTGTCCATCTACAACATGGGTATCAATTTTGGGGTGTTTATCGGTTTTTTGGCGGGAGGCTGGATCAACGAGTATCTCGGTTGGCGTTACGCGTTCATCGCTGTAGGGATTCCCGGGGTGTTCTTTGCCATCTTCGTCAGGCTCACATTGAAAGAACCGCCGAGAGGGCTTTCCGAGGTCAAGGTTGTCGACAATGATCCGCCGCCGTTGCTGGGGGTATTCAAACTCCTATGGGACCGGGTTTCTTTTCGTCACATGGCGATGGCCGCGGGTTTACATGCGTTTGTTTCGTACGGGGTTGGCGGTTGGATGGCGCCTTTCCTGCAGCGAGTGCACGAACTCGGCAGCGGCGATACTGCCAACTGGCTGGCACCTGTCGCTGCTCTCCCTGCTGCACTTGGTGCGTTCCTTGGTGGTTATCTGTGCGACAAGTACGGAAAAGAAGATGTGCGCATGTACATCTGGATACCCGCTACGGCCATTATTGTCGCGCTGCCGTTTCAGATTGCCGTGTACTTCTTTACTGACCACCGCGTGGCCATGCTTGTCTATGCGATACCGGTGCTCTTGAATGCCTGTTACCTGGGACCAATGCTCGCGATGACACACGGGCTTGTATCGCTGCGTATGCGCGCGGTGGCGTCGAGTGTCCTGTTCCTTGTTCTCAATTTCATTGGCCTCGGTCTGGGGCCGCTCGTGACAGGTGGTCTGAGTGACTACTTTGCAATCGATATGGGCCCGGCGGAAGGTCTGCGATGGTCTTTGGTTGTTGTAACACTCACAAACGTCTGGGCGGCCGTACACTACCTGATGGGGGCCAGAACCCTGCGGGAAGACCTCGCCCGGGCACCGGCTTAGGCGTGTCTGTGCGATTATGAAGTTCGGCGTTCTGCAGTTTTTCAGCTGGCCGGAACGCCGGGTGCCTTTGCATACCGTTTATGAACGCACACTCGAACGTGTCGATATCATGGACCGTTCAGGGTATGACGCGGTCTGGCTCGCTGAACACCATTTCTCAACCTACAGCGTCTGCCCGTCGGTGCACCTCATGGGCATGCATGTCGCCGACCGTACCGAAAAACTGAGGATCGGAACCGGCGTTTCCCTGGCCGCTTTTTACCATCCACTACGGCTTGCTGAAGAGGTAGCGCTCCTGGACCACCTGTCGGGTGGACGGGTGAATTGGGGCGCCGGGCGCGGTTTTGATCAGACAGAGATGGAAGCGTTCGGGGTTGAACGGGATGATTCGTACGAGCGCTTTCGCGAGAATTTCCAGATTGTGCTTGATGCATGGAGTAACGAAAAGCTGACGTATCAAGGCAAATACAATCGCTTTGACGAGATAGAAGTGCTGCCGAAACCTTTGCAGGATCCCATGCCGGTGTGGCTCGCGTCTTCATCAGCGCCCGCCGTTGAATGGGCTGCCGAGCAGGGGCACGCTATCCTGATGGACCCGCACTCGGCGCATACGGAGATTGGAGAAAAGATAGCGCTGTATCGCCGCGTCCTTGCCGAAAATGGACACACCGTCGAGTCCGATATACCGATAGCCCGGCTGATGGCCATCGCGGCCACGGATGCCGAAGCTGAGGAGATAGCGCGACAGGGGGCGCGCTGGACGGTCGGGAGTTACGCTAATCCCAACAAAGTCGGAGGGCCGCCGGAGGCGTGGGCACAGGATGAGGAACGCGTTGAGCGATATGTCAACGAGGTCATTATTCACGGATCTCCGGCAAAGGTTATCGATCAGCTCCGGGAGCTGGAAGAGACCATTCCTCTCGATTACCTGATGGCTTCCATTCTGAGCCATGAGACGTTCATACGCCTGACGGACGAGGTCCTGCCAAGGCTGTAGGAAAAACAAACTATGAAACTGTTGATAGCAAACCGAGGCGAAATAGCGGTCCGGATCATTCGATCTGCCAGAGAGGTCGGGATCGGGTGTGTGGCGATATACGCGGAAGACGAAGCGAACTCCCTGCACATCCGTCAGGCTGACGAGGCAGTTCGCCTCACCGGTGTGGGGGCACCAGCGTACCTCGATATCGAAGGTATTGTGCGTGCCGGGGCAGAGACCGGATGTACAGCGGTCCACCCGGGATACGGGTTCCTGTCGGAGAACGCGGATTTTGCCGCGGCTGTGGCTGATGCAGGCATGACATTTGTAGGCCCTGATGTTCAAACGCTCAGACTCTTCGGAAACAAGGCGGAAGCCCGCTCCGCTGCAGAAGCTGCCGGTGTGCCGTTGCTGGCTGGTTCGGATGGTCCCGTAGACCTCGCGGGCGCACGAGCATTCTTCTCTGGCCTACCCGAAGGAACGGGCATGATCATCAAAGCCGTGAGTGGCGGTGGTGGTCGCGGCATGCGGGTCGTTCGCGAGCCTGCTGAGATTGAACCCGCGTTTGAGCGATGTGCGTCAGAAGCGACCGCTGCGTTCGGGTCAGCGGATCTGTACGTGGAAGAGTATCTTGAAAGTCCGCGCCATATTGAGGTCCAGATTGTCGGGGACGGGGAGCACGTGATTGACCTCGGTGACCGGGATTGCAGCATTCAGCGGCGACACCAGAAAATCCTGGAGTACGCACCGGCACCGGCACTCGACGATGATGTCCGTGAGGCGATCCTGGAAGCCGCGCGTACCCTGGCGGGTTCCGTCAGCTACAGGAACGTCGGCACGTTTGAGTTTCTCCTGGACAGCCGCGACGGGCGGCGTTTTGCATTCATGGAGGCAAACGCCCGCCTGCAGGTTGAGCACACAGTGACAGAGGAAGTGACCGGCGTGGATATCGTCGCAACCCAGATGAAACTTGCGTCAGGGGCAACGCTTGCAGATATCGGTTTGCAGGATTCGATTGTGCCCAAAGGGGCTGCGGTTCAGGCCCGTGTAAACCTGGAAACCATGAATACAGAAGGGGACGTCGTTCCAAGTGGCGGGACGTTGCGTCACTTCGACCTGCCCGGGGGTCCCGGGGTCCGCGTGGATACGTTTGGTTACACCGGATACGCCACCAGTCCCAGGTACGACTCGCTGCTTGCAAAAGTGATTGTGTCGATCCATACGGACGACCTTCAGGTGCTCAATCGAAAAACCCACCGGGCGTTGTCGGAGTTCCGGATCGATGGGGCTGCAACGAATATCCCGGTGCTACAGGCATTGCTTGATTTACCCGAGGTAAATTCAGGATCGATGACAACCGGCCTGATCGAGACCCATCGCAAAACCCTGAGTGCAGCGCAGGGAGAGGTCAAACACCTCGAGGAAACGCCAGAGGGAGGACCGCGGAGAGCCGGTGCCCAGATCGATGCCTCCGATCCGCTTGCGGTCCTCGACTTTGGTCAGCAAACCGAAGTAGCAGGAAGTCATGCGAGCGCAGATGTGGATGTGCCTGAGGGTATGGTGGCTGTAGCCACACCTTTGCAGGGTACGGTAGTCAGCCTTGAGGTGGGCCAGGGCGATACGGTCGCTGAGGGACAACTCCTGGTGGTGATGGAATCCATGAAGATGGAACACGAAATCTCAGCCGCTGCGGGAGGGACCGTTGCCCGTATTGACGTTGCGGAAGGCGATGCGCTGTACGAAAACCAGATCCTGGTACTGATCGAAGCCGGTGAAGTTGAAGGAACCAATGCCGAGGAAGCGGCAGGTATCGATCCCGATTACATCCGTCCGGACCTCGAAGAGTCATACGACCGCCACGCCACGACCCTCGACGAAAATCGTCCCGATGCGGTGCGCAAACGCCATGACAAGGGACTCCGAACAGCGCGGGAGAATATCGAGGACCTCTGCGATCCGGAGACGTTTGTCGAGTACGGGCCGCTGGTGATTGCTGCCCAGCGCAGGCGCCATTCTGTAGAAACGCTCATGGAGACCACACCGGCGGACGGCATGGTTACCGGTGTCGGACGAATTAATGGCGATACGTTTGACGATCCCGACTCGCGATGTGTGGTCATGAGCTACGACTACACCGTTCTTGCCGGTACTCAGGGTGCCCAGAACCATCGCAAGACCGACCGCATGATCGACATCGCCAGCAACGGCGGGATGCCGATGGTGATTTTCGCTGAAGGTGGCGGCGGTCGTCCCGGAGATACGGACGGCCTTGGTTCAGGCCAACGTACGTTTGCACGTTTTGCAACATTGTCCGGACTCGTACCGATGGTGGGGATCACCACCGGTCGGTGTTTCGCTGGAAACGCTTCATTGCTCGGTTGTTGCGACGTCATCATCGCAACAAAAGGATCCAACATCGGGATGGGTGGTCCGGCCATGATTGAAGGTGGCGGCCTCGGAATCTTCGCGCCGGAAGACATTGGCCCCGTTGATGTGCAGGTGGCGAGTGGTGTGATCGATATCCTGGTGGAAGATGAGGCAGAAGCGGTCGAGATGACCAGGAAATACCTCTCTTACTTCCAGGGGGACGTCACCGACTACGAGGAAAATGACCAGCGCACGATGCGACACATCATCCCGGAGAACCGCCTGCGGGTGTATTCGGTGCGTGATGTCATCGAGACGCTGGCGGACGTCGATACCGTGCTGGAACTGAGACCCAATTTCGGTCACGGCATGGTCACGAGCCTCATCCGTGTGGAGGGTAAGGCGATGGGTGTCATCGCCAACAACCCCCATCATCTGGGCGGTGCAATCGACTCGGATGCTGCCGACAAAGGCGCCCGGTTCATGCAGTTGTGTGATGCCTTCGATATTCCGCTGCTTTATCTCTGCGACACGCCGGGAATCATGGTGGGCCCGGAGATCGAGCACACGGGTCTCGTGCGGCATTCGAGCCGGATGTTCATTGTGGGGGCCAACATCAGCGTGCCTTTTTTCACGATTGTGCTGCGCAAAGCCTATGGGCTGGGTGCCATCGCGATGGCAGGCGGCTCGTACAAGGTGCCTTACTTCACTGTGTCATGGCCGACAGGTGAGTTTGGTGGCATGGGTCTCGAAGGGTCGGTGAAGCTGGGCTATCGAAAGGAACTCGCCGCCATCGAGGATCCGGAAGAGCGTCTTAAAACGTACGAGGAAATGGTGGCCCGGGCATACGAGGTCGGTAAGGCTGTGAACAACGCGAACATGTTCAGCATCGATGACACTATCGACCCGGCCGATTCGCGCTGGTGGGTGGCGAGCCTGTTGAAATCAGTCCGTACGACCCCGCGATCCGGCAAAAAGCGTCCGTTTGTGGATGCGTGGTAGTTACAGGAAAAACTAGTAACAATGGGGTCTGACCCCAATGTTATTAGTTTAGGGAGGAAGAATTGACCGAACAGAAAGACCGCAGCGGTGCGGAAAGTTTGGTGCAGACCTTTGTCGACGCTGGTGTCGACGTATGTTTTGCCAACCCGGGAACGTCGGAAATGCACTTCGTCGCTGCCCTGGATACCAATCCGGAAATGCGCTGTGTTCTCGGGCTTTTCGAGGGCATCGTGACAGGGGCCGCGGACGGCTATGGCCGGATGACGGGCATACCCGCAGCAACGCTGACCCATCTTGGGCCGGGTCTCGGCAACGGTCTTGCCAACCTGCATAACGCCAAGAAAGCTCGCACGCCTGTGGTCAATGTCGTTGGCGATCACGCGACGTTTCATCGTAAATACGATGCGCCGCTGACTTCCGACGTTGAGGGCATCGCAACTCCGGTGTCGGGTTGGGTAAAAGTGTCCGAGTCGGCGGACGATGTCGCTGCCGATGGCGCCCTTGCGGTCCAGGCGGCACTCGAACCGCCAGGGCAGGTTGCAACACTCATTCTACCGGCAGATACAGCCTGGAACCGTACGACCGCAACAGCAACAGCTCTGCCGGCTGCTGCACCCAAACCGTATTCCCAGGGGAATGTGGACGGGACTGCAGCAGCTCTCAAAACCGGCAAACCCGCTGTCATCCTCATGAACGGCTTCATTACAGAAGAGCGTGCAGCGCT
>JANQFF010000079.1 GCA_028277965.1 Pseudomonadales bacterium | reverse complement strand
GACATCTTCAGTCATCGCCAGAAGCGTGGGCGCCGGGGACCAGGGAGACGTCACTCGTCTGGCCACCCACAGCCTCATTCTGATTGCCATCTCTATGACAGCGTTGTCAGCCATCGCGTGGGTGCTGATGGATCCCGTGTTCACGTTGATGGGCGCCAGCCCCGAGACGCTGGTGCTCATCCACAGTTATCTCGATATCTATCTGCCAAGTACCGTGCTTTTCACCCTCACGATGATCCTTGGGTCCATCATGCGGGCCAGCGGCAACGCCAACATACCGGGCACCGTGATGACGGTTGGCGCCTTCATCAACCTGGCAATCGATCCGATCCTGATCTTCGGATGGTTTGGCTTTCCCAGGATGGAGCTGGCGGGCGCCGCCACGGCAATGGCATTCACGCGCATCCTGACGACTGTTGTGATGTTCTACTTCGTCTTCAAACGCGACCTTCTCATCACCACCGAGCTCACTTCACGTTTCTTTGACTCGGCCAAACGGATACTGCACATCGGTATTCCAGCCATGGCCACTCAACTCATCGGTCCCGTCACAGGCATGATCATCACCCGCATGCTGGCTCAACACGGCGAAATTGTCGTGGCAGGGTTTGGCGTCGCCAGCCGGATTGAGGCAGTTGCCGCAATGATGCTCTTTGCACTGTCCGGGTCCATCGGCCCGTTTGTGGGTCAGAACTGGGGGGCTCAGCGTACCTCACGTGTCAGCGGTGGTGTCAGGGCGAGCTACCAGTTCTCCATGGGCTGGGGTCTGTTGATGGCGGTACCCCTCTACTTCTTTGGATCAATCATGGCCGGATGGATTGAACCATCGCCTGAAGTCATCCTCGTTGCCGGTCTGTACCTGACCATCGTGCCCTGGGGTTACGGTCCCTGGGGTGTCCTGATGATGTCATCAGCTTCATTTAATGCCCTTGGCAAACCGCTGCCCAGCACCGTTCTTTCGTTTACACGCATGTTCCTTGTATATGTACCACTGGCCATGACCCTGAACAGCGCTATGGGTTACGAGGGCATTTTCCTGGCCACCCTCATCAGCAATACACTGATGGGCGGGGCAGGCTACGCGTGGTTCAAGGTTCGGTTGAACCACATGATCGGCATCGCCCAGAAATCCCGGCAGGCGGAAACCGCATGATCCTGCGCCGGATCTTCAGTGTCTTCGCAGTCTTTCTGTTGACCGCAATGTGCCTGGGTCTCTTCGTCCCGCTGGGTGTGATATTCCTGGTCATCAGCATCTACCCACCTCTCAGAACGCTGCCTCACGTTTGGGCTTTTGTGACAACTTATCTGATCTACGAGTGCCTCGGCGTCACGAGGCTGGGTTGGGTCTGGCTGATCGGGAGAAATCGAGAGGACTACACCGAACGGAATCGCGAGGTCCAGATCTGGTGGGCAAGCGCCCTTCTACATGCTGGCGCGCGTATTTTCGGGCTGCGCTTTGAAACTGACGGACGCGAAGCCCTCGAGGGGCCATCCGCCCTCGTATTCATCCGCCACACCAGCATCGGTGACACCGTGCTCCCCTTTGTTTACTACGTCCAGCCCAGAGGCAACGAGGGCATCCGCTACATCATCAAGAAGGAACTGCGGATATCTCCCTCACTCGATATCGGTGCCGGCCGCCTGAATACAATCTTCATTGATCGCTCGGGGATCAACAGTGAAGCGGAACTCAACGCCCTGGGTGAACTGGTTGCTGCGACGCCTGATGATGAATCCATCCTGATCTACCCGGAGGGTACACGGCAGACCGCTGCCAAACGTCAACGTCTGATCGATCATCATCCGGAACTCGCAGATCAACTCGCACGCTGGCCGGACCTCCTGCCGCCGCGTCTCGGTGGTGTTCGGGCCATGCTTGAGCACAATCCCGGCAAAGACGCTGTCTTTATTGCACATACGGGATTTGAAGGGTCAGCGAATCTCAAGGAGTTGCTCAGCGGTACATGGCGGGGCATGACAATCCGTATACGCACCTGGCGTGTGCCTTACGCCGAAATCGCTTCGGATGCACAGAGGTTCGTTTTCGAACAGTGGGACCGGATGCAGAAAGAGGTCACCGATCTACAAAACAAACAAGCATGACTGTTGGATATCGTTAGATTTTGTCCGACACAATCGCACCTAATCCCCTGATCCGTAGCAGAAAACCGGCAATTTTGTAGTTTGATTTAATTTTGCCGTTGGCTTATCGTCCGCCTCGAAAAGTGAAGAAATAATTGAGATTTCGACACTGATCGAAGTAATTCCAATTCGGAGAGGGGATTTAAATGTCTAAAGCTCGTATACGTACGGTTTTCGCCGTACTGACCGCTGCTCTCTTACTGCCTTTCAACATGGCATATGGTGCTGAAAGGGAGATTGAAGAGATTGTGGTAACGGCACGTCAGCAGGAAGAGACACTGCAGGACGTACCTGTCACCGTCGCAGCGTTGACCGAACAGGACCTCGACCGCTACAACATCACCAACCTGGTGGATGCGGCCAAGATGGTTCCGAATATGGTCATTGCGCATGGCGGTTCCGGTAACGGGTCCAACCTGCGGTTGAGAGGGATCGGTTCCAGCTCAATTTCCGCGGCGTTCGACCACTCGATTGCAATCAACGTTGACGGTGTGGTTGTGAACCGCGGCCGTTTCATTCACAACTCCTATATGGACATGGGTCAGCTCGAAGTGCTGAAAGGACCGCAGTCACTGTACTTTGGTAAGTCGGCAACCGCTGGTGTAGTTTCGATCACCACCAACGATCCGGGGGACGAGTTCGAATTCCAGGTCATGGGTGGCCTTGAAACCGAACACGACGGTATCTACGGCGAAATGGTCATCTCAGGCCCAATCACCGATACATTCGGTGCCCGTCTGGCGGTCGGCTACACAGAAAACGATGAAGTCTTCGAAAACTTCTCGTTCGATAACGACCCACAGGCTGCTGTGAACGGCGCCAGAGAATGGTTCGGGGATGAGTCCTTGAACGCCCGCCTGACACTGGTATGGCAACCCACAGATACGTTCTCAGCCAAACTCAAGTACAACTATTCAGAGTTCGACAATGACGGAGGTAACTCCTGGGGTGAAGAATTCTGCCCTGAGGGCGCTCACCAGCCGACAGGCATACCGTCTGCCGGTGCACCCTTCCGACTCTACCAGGGTGTAGACGACTGTAAGTTCAACGGCAACACCTCCAAAATCAACCTCGACCCCGGCCTGCGCGCCGGTCTTCCCTGGGGATTTGACGATGGTGAAGCCCGTCTCGAGCAGGAGACCGACTTCGTTTCGTTCACCATGAACTGGGATCCGAACGACGACTACAGCATCACTGCTGTCACCGGCTACGTTGATCTCAAGCACTGGGAACTCGACGACTACAGCTATGGCCCTGGCGTCTTTGGCGGTCTGCACCACAACCACTACGAAAGCCTGTCCCAGGAAATCCGTATCCTGACAACTTACGACGACAGCCCGGTCAACTTCCAGCTCGGTCTGTACTGGCAGGAAGTCGAGCAGGAGTTTGATGCATATCAGTACGCGTTCAACCTTGCGGTTATGCCGAACGTATTTGTTCCCGGCGCACCTCTCGTAGGACCTGATCCGGTTACAGGAAACGAGTACGACTACAACAAGGACCACTTCCTCGATACCGATGTGATCTCGTTTTTCGTTGCCATGTACTGGGATATCAACGAGCGTACTGAATTGACAATCGGTGCCCGTTACACAGATGAGGAGAAAGAGGGCCATATCGAGATACCGTACATTCACGCGTTTGCGGGCGTATTCGGATTCTCCGCACCGCCGCTGATCCCCGGTCTCGAGTTCGAAGACGACAACATCTCACCTGAGATTGCGTTGAACTACTACATCAACGACGACATCAGCATGTTTATCGCCTACAAAGAGGGCTTCAAGTCCGGCGGTATCGACAACAGTGCGCTGCCGACCGCAGCCCTGAACCCGGCTGTGAACGGCGGTGACTTCAGCTTCCTCGAGTACGACTCGGAAGAAGCTGAAGGTTGGGAGATTGGCATGAAGGCGAATCTGCTCGACGGCGCCATGCGCTTCAACGCAACCATCTACTCTTACGAGTACAGTGACCTGCAGGTGCAGTTGTTCGATTCCACAATCATTCAGTTCTCCACCTTCAACGCTTCGGCACTCGAGGCTGAAGGGGTCGAGTTCGACATGCTGTGGAATACCGACATCGAAGGCTTGTCCATCCGCTCTGCCTGGGCATGGAACGACGTTGAATACACGGAAGACTTCATCAACGCCACGGGTGAGAACCTGAAAGGCCAGGACGGAGCCGGTAGTGCGGACATCTCGGGTTATGTCGGATTTACACTGGATCGTGAGCTCAGCTCCGACTGGCGTATTGCCTTCTCCGCTGATGCACGTTTCACAGACGACTATGCCTGGACAGCCACGGCGAACCCGCTGGAGCAGGATTCTTTCTGGATCTTCGACGCGGCGATCAGCGTTTATTCAGCCGACGGCAAACATGAAGTCAGCGTGATCGGCCGCAACCTCGATAACGAGTACTACGCTATCGGCGGTGGCGCGATCCCGGGTCGTTGCCCGAACTTCAACAACGGTCCGGCAGTATGTAACAACACAGGCCCGAACAGCCTCGACCAGACGGCAAACACGCCGCTTGGACGTACTGTCAGCCTGCAGTACCGTTACTCACTGGGTCGCTAGTACCGACCACGAACTTCGGCTCATTCTGGGCCAGGTAAGAGAAGGGCGGCCTTGGCCGCCCTTTTCTTTGCCCCCTTTATCAGCAGGACATGTTCAGCAGGACATGGTCAAAGCTCACCCCACATCGAGCCAGTAACCTCCTCCGTGGAGATTCCTGACGTGACCTGCTGTCGGTGTTGCAAAGTGGGTTCCGATAATCAGGACATCCTCATCGACATACTTTTCCAGTAACCCTTCGCGCGTCACCTGTCCCTGCTCCTGATCGTAGTCGGCTGAACTGCACCAGTCGGTCCGGGACATCTGGACAGGATGATGGATGCAGTCCCCCGTGATCAGCGCTTCTTCGCCGTTGGAGGTGATGTGTACGCTCACATGCCCCGGCGTGTGACCGGGCGTGGGCACAAGACACACCCCGGGACAGATTTCATGGGTTTCACTGACGAGATCCACCACGCCTGCATCGACCACGGGACGTACGGAATCGGCAAGCACCGGACCATACGTCGATTCATCTTCGTTGGCGTCCCAGTAGGTCCATTCCTTCTCCGCCATCAGGTAGCGCGCATTCGGGAACGTTGGCACCCATTCGCCATCGACCAGCATCGTGTTCCAACCCACGTGGTCGACATGCAGATGGGTGCACATGACTGTGTCGATGGACTCACGCGGATACCCGGCCGCCTCCAGATCCTGGAGGAAGCTGGTCTGTAAGTGACTCCAGGTCGGGATGTTGCGCTCTTTGTCGTTGCCGATACATGTATCGACGATGATGCGCCGGTCCCCTGTATCCACAATCAGCGCGTGAATGCTCATGATGAGATTGCCTTCCGCATCCATGAAGTGTGGCGCCATCCAGCCGTACTCGAGACTGGCCTCGCGGGTGGCGTCCGGCAGGATGAACTTGGTCCCACCCGCCACCTCCATCTCCACAATGCGGGTGATTTTGACGTCCCCGATCTGCCATTGATTCATGCTCATCCTCCTAAACTAGTAACAATGGGGTCTGACCCCAATGTTATGGGTTTATCTGATATCTTAGCCGCAGTTTCTCGGGGAAATAGTATGGGTCTAGTCGATGTTGTGTCTACGCTGACACACGTACCAACGTTGTTGAAGCTGAAGAAGGGGATGACCCCAAGGCCGCTGGACGTGACGGATTGTTATGGCGCCCGCGTTGAACGCAACGCAGCCGAGTACGGCAATCAAACCGCCTTTGTCTTCGAAGGCACCAGCGCGACGTGGTCCGAATTCAATGCACTCGCCAACCGTTATATCAACACACTGCGCGAGCAAGGTGTAAACCGTGGTGACGTCGTCAGCGTCATGATGGAAAACAGGATCGAATTCCTGGCTCTCCTGATCGGGCTCAACAAGATTGGGGCAACCGCCGCCCTCATTAATACAAACCTGAGAGGCGCGCCGCTCGTTCATTGCATCTCCGTCACAGGATCGGTCCGTTGTGTAGTCGGGGCGGAAGTCGCTGAAGGTGTGGCTGAAGTCCAGAGTGAACTGGATCTCGCCGCTGACAGCTACTACATCGTCCCCGACACAAGTGTGGATGGCGTGCCTGACTGGGGCCGCAATCTTGCAACCGAAAGCGCAGAAGCCAGTTCTGAGAACCCGGAGGATACATCGACCACCACGCTCGGGGAGACCGCGCTATATGTCTTCACAAGCGGTACAACGGGGTTGCCCAAGGCAGCAGTCCTGTCGAACAGACGTTTCCTGATGAGCGCCGACATGTCAGCCATTGCAGGATTGAAACTCACTAACAACGACCGGCTGTACATCTGCCTGCCCCTGTACCACGCAACGGGTCTCATGATTGGTGTGGGAGCCGCAATCTGCTCTGGCGCGAGCGTCTTCATGCGCCGGAAGTTCTCCGCCAGCAACTTCCTCAAAGAGGTGCGCGAACAACAGTGTACGGCCCTGATCTATATCGGCGAGCTGTGTCGTTACCTCACTAACATTCCCGAGCAACCGGACGATGCCCGGAATCCCTTGCGGGCAATGATGGGTAATGGTCTCAGGCCTGACGTCTGGATGAACTTCAAACGACGGTATGGCATCAAGAAAATCACGGAATTCTACGGTGCGTCGGAAGGCAATGTTGCGTTTGCCAACCTCATGAACAAAGACTGTACCGTCGGGCTGACGTCCGCTCAGATTGCCCTGGTGCAGTACGACATCCACAACGACGAGATAGTCAAAGACAACGCCGGCCGGTGCATCGAGGTGCAACAGGGTGAACCAGGACTCCTCCTCGGCAAGATCACACCCGACACCGTCTTCGAAGGTTACACAGACCCGGAAGCGACGGAGAAGAAGGTTTTACGGAACGCCCTGGAAGAAGGTGACGCCTGGTTCAACACCGGGGATCTCATGAAACATGTGGACGTTGGTTTCGACCTTGGCTACGCCCACTATCAGTTTGTCGACCGGGTGGGCGATACGTTCCGCTGGAAGTCGGAAAATGTATCCACCAACGAGGTGGGCGAAATCATCAACGGTTTCGATCAAATCCAGTTCTGCAATGTCTACGGGGTGGAAATCCCTGGAGCAGACGGCCGGGCGGGCATGGCGGCTCTCGCGCTTGCGGATGGCGTGAGTGAGCTCGACGTCGAGGCATTCAGCGCCTACGTCAACGAGCAACTCCCTGCATACGCGGTACCGGTGTTTCTGCGCATCCAGGGAGATATCGACGTCACGGGTACATTCAAAATGCTGAAGGGCGATTTGCGGGAACAGGGTTACGACATCTCCCAGTTCGACGATCCCGCCTGGATGATGAGAAACGGCGAACATCAGTACACCCCTCTCGATGACGAGGCGGTCACGCTGATCAACGAGGGGAGATCGGGGTTCTAGGGAAATAAAAGGCCCGCTGCAGCTGGGACGGGAGGGAGCTAACAACCCGTGAGGGAGCGAACGTCCAACTGCTTTTGGACGTAGACTGCAGCGAGCCAGTGGTGACCAGATTACAGGGATGATATGAACCGAAGCTGAACGTATGCAGTTCACAAAACCCTACAAAGAAGCGATTGTCGCCGGGAAGGTGACGACGTCATTTCGCCGCTGGAAAAAACCTCAGGTCAAAGTGGGGGGTGAATACAACATTCCGCCGTATGGCGCGATCCGCGTGACGAATATGACAATGCTGGCTCTGCAGGATGCTTCGCGGAAAGCCATCCGGGATTCAGGCAGCACATCGATCGACGAGCTCTCGAAACTGCTTAGATGCACCCCGGCCGATACGGTCTACCAGGTTAAATTCACCTACCTCGGGAAAGACGCAGTCAATCAACCGGACCGGTCCGTGGAACTCACCGCTGAGGAGATTGAAAATCTGACCAGGAAGGTCGACCGTTTCGACCGCGAGACCCCCTGGGCATGGCAGACTCTACGCCTGATCGCCAATCGTCCCGGCACACGCGCCGGAGACCTGGCTCCAGAGGTGAATCAGGAGCTCACGGTATTCAAACGCAATGTGCGCAAACTCAAAGCCCTCGGATTGACTGAAAGTCTCGAGGTGGGATATCAGCTGAGCGATCGCGGAAGATTGTTGCTCTCAAGGCAGGGTGAAGCACGATGACCAAGGCTGTACTTCTCGATCTTGGCAATGTTGTCCTGGGTGTCGACTTCCGTCGTGTCTTCCAGAGCTGGGCTGACTCAGCCGGTGTATCCACGGACCGTTTTTATGGGCGCTGGCAGATGGACGATGCCTACAAAGCCCACGAGCGCGGAGAAATCACGTTTGACGCGTATACCCGGCACCTGGCCGTCACTTTCGAAGTGGACCTGACGCACGAAGAGTGGGAAACGGGCTGGAACGATATCTGGACCAGCCCATTTCATTCAGTCGTCGAACTTCTACCTGCGGTATCGGCACAGTTGCCGCTGTACTGTTTTACAAATACCAATGACACGCACACACGGTTCTGGCGACGCGAATACGCTGACGCACTCGAGAGTTTTGAGCATATATTCGTTTCCAGCGAAATCGGCGGCCGCAAACCCGATCGCAGTGCATTTCACCAGGTATGCGCTGAGATGAATCACACACCCGGGGACGTGTTATTTGTCGATGACAGCCGGGAAAACGTCAACGGTGCACTGAGAGCTGGACTTAACTCCAGACATGTCCAAACGGAAGCTGAAGTAGTCGATACCTTGCGAAGATTGATTAATCGCGGCTAAAGCCGCTCCTACAGAGGTTGGCGAATTGCTCTGTAGGAGCGGCTTTAGCCGCGATTGAATTCGTTTGCGAGCGCCGCGTATTGCTCAACCATCGGCAATACCGTAGCTGCATCGGCAGACGGCAATCCAAAAATCACGCGGTTGAATCCGAGTTCAATACAGCGCTCAACGGCTACTTTGTCCGGTCCCACACCGAAAATACTGAAATCCGGTTCGCCGTCACGACCTGCCTCATTCCATGCATCCCGCGTGCGTTGGATACCCTCCGCATAGTCCACTGCCCCGCTTGCCTGAGCCCGGGCTTCGTCCTGGTAGATGGGAAACCACCCGTCACCATAATCGGCAATTCGTTTGAACACGTACTTCGATGAAGCACCAAGGAGAACGGGCGGTCCTGAAGGTTGTTTCGGTTTGGGATAAGCCCAGAGTTTATCGAAGTCCACAAACTCCCCGTGAAACTCGGCTTCTTCCTCCGTCCAGATCTGGCGCATCGCGAGGATCCGTTCACGCAGTATCTTCCACCGATCGGTAAACGACGTGCCGTGATTCTCCATTTCTTCGGCATTCCAGCCCGCACCCACGCCGAGCAGCAGCCGCCCGCCTGACAGAAAGTCCAGTGTCGCTGCCTGTTTGGCCATGAGAATCGGATCGCGCTCCGTCACGAGCGCTATTCCCGTGCCCACCTTCAGCTCACTCGTGACGCTGGCAGCCGCGGTCAGGCCGACAAACGGATCATGTGAATGCCAGTATTCCGGTGGCAGATCACCACCCCCTGGCCACGGCGATTTCCGGCTGGCCGGGATATGGGTATGTTCGGGAAAGAAAAGGGATTCAAATCCCAACTCCTCTGCATGGCGCGCAAGCACCGCCGGCGCTACGGCATAATCAGTCGGGAAGATCAGTAATCCAAAGTCCGGCATTCCCTACCTCATGTAAGACCGCAGGGTATCGCGGTAGTTTTCGTAGGCGGGCATCTGCTCATCGGTCAGAAACTCCGCCATCTGTTTGTCCATCGTTTTGATGAGGCGATTGGTCTTGCCCCTCATTTTGCGTTCCATGTTTGTAACATTATGGCCACGCATGAGCTTGTTGAAGTATTTCATCCGCTCGTTGAAGAGCTCTGTAATCGAACTCTGAAACTGCGGCTCCTGCTCTTCAGTGAGCTGAATCGCAAGGGCTGCTTTCAACACTTCGGGTTGCATGAATGCAGGGGTCGCCTGACCGGCCAGAGCCAGGCTCGAGGTCAGCGCAGTACCGGCCATTATCAGGGCCAGGAACAGGCGTTTCATGGTGATTCTCCAGGCAGATTTTGCTGAACGCCTATTCTACGCTCTTTGTGGAAAACGGTCAGAGTGCCTGGTTGGACAAACTCGAGAAGTAGCGGTCTACCTTGCTCACATATCGGGCAGCTGCCGCTTCCCGTTTTGCATACGGGCCGACGTTGTATGCGGCGAGCGCACATCGGGTATCGCCATCACACCGGTCCATGAGATGTCCCAGGATCTGGGCGCCACAATACACATTCTGCTCCGGGTCGTGCAGATCAGAACCACAGAAGGCACCCCAGTAGTCCGGGCGAACCTGCGCCGGCCCGACAGCACCCACGTTTGAGCGAGCCGATTTTCGGAAAGAGCTTTCGGTAACGACGAGGCTGGCAATCAGTTCAGGCGCCATCTGCTGCCGCTCAGCGGCTTCGAGGATCCAGTCTGCGAACTCAGTAGCCACCGAAGACTCTATGCCAAACGCGTCGCTGACTTTCTTACTGAAGTGGGCCACCTCCGCCTCGCGAATCACGCGGCCCTCCGCAGCCGGTTTGGCAAACGCAATACGTTCATACCCCTGATGAGTCAGCACATTGGCAATTGAGAAGCTCAAAGTCGCAAGTGCTAACGTCAGACCACAGAATGCCACCGCGCCGTAGCGAAATACCGGCGGTACGCCTCTCCTGAGTCGTTCAAGTGTCTCTGTCAACCTGTCCCTGATTGCAGCGAGTGTTGTAGTTGACCGGGGTCTAGTCATCGACAATTCCCTGCTTCACGCCTCTTTGATGATGTGAGTTGTGCAATGCGGGGCGCATTGTATACACACATAATCTGGCAATCGAGTCTATTTTAGCGGTCCGTCACACGTGACATGTAAACAAAGTTTAAGTTAGTGTCTGCTAACTCTGTAAAGCCTTACATATTGTACCGACATATACCTACAAGGAATATATCTCTCAGTTTTCAGCCTTATCATCTTCTAAAACGGACCATATCGACACACATTTATCTCTGATCGGGTGCTACAGGGGTGTTGTCCCACCTGAACCGTTTTTCGCACCTGCACAATAGTGTGTGGTTTATCCCGCTCTCAACGCCTGAATGATTTCCCGACGCTGGGTTTCATCCGAGACCGGAAAAGTCGCTGAAGTCCTGTCTACAAAACTGCCGTAGCGTTCGAGCATCTGCGGAGCAATGTCTGACGGCTCACCCATCACACCAAACTCGTTGAGCATGTCATCCGTCACAAGGGTCCCCATTTCCTGCCAGCGGCCCTGTTTCGACATGGCGTTCAGCTCTTCCTGGAGCTCACCGCACCCAATTGACTCCAGGACACCCCGGTAGGCAGGCGTGGAGCCGTAAAACGCAATTCGCTCCTGGGCGGCTTTCTTGCTGGCCGCAAACTCGGCCTCGTCCCGCCCGGTGACAACAAAACACGAATAAGACAATTCGAACCCGTCCCTGCTCTTACCCGCTGCAGCCAGTCCTTTCTCGATGGCCGGCATCGTTACACTCTCAATGTAAGGCATCGTGCTGAACGGGTGAATGATCATCCCGTCAGCCACCTCACCGGCAACCTCCGTCATCTTCGGACCAACGGCCGCAAGGATGACCCGTGGGGCGCCGAACTCCTTGTTCTCCGGCGTGAAGGCAGGTGTCATGAGTGTATGGGTGTAGTGTTTGCCGACAAACTGCAATGGTTCACCCGTGTACCAGTTGTCCCAGATGGCGCGCATCGCAAGGACCAGTTCTTTCATCTGCAGCGCGGGCGAACCCCACTGCATGCTGAACCGCTTGGTGATATGGGGCTTGATCTGAGACCCCAGGCCCAGCGTAAATCGGCCCTCTGAATACGCATTGAGGTCATGTCCGATATTGGCGAGGTTCATCGGGCTGCGCGCAAATGCCACAGCGATGGATGTTGCCAGTTCCAGGCGCTCGCTATGCTCAGCGGCAAGCAGGAGCGGAAAGAACGGATCGTGATTCATCTCCGCTGTGCGGATCCCGTCGTATCCGGCAGCTTCCAGACTCTTAACGGTTTCAGGAATCGTTTTCAGATTATGGCCAAGGCCGGCGTCGACTTTCATGTTTTGTCCTTCTTCTCTTCAGGCCAAGTTCAGGCGGAAAGCTCAGCAATGATGCTTTGCTGTTTATCGCGCGGGATGTTGCCGTACGCAGCTGACGTTCGATCAATCAAATCACCGTATCGGGCTTTCATCTGTGCCGCGATGGTGTCGGGTTCACCAATGACTGCAAACGACTCCAGCGTTGAGTCGTCTATGAGTGTGCCCATCTCATCCCAGCGACCCTGCTTGGACATTGTGTTCAACTCACCCTGCAGCTCACCCGCACCAATGCTGTCGAGTACTGGCTTGTAAGCCGGGGTCGAACCGTAAAACGCGATCTGCTTACGCGTGGCGACAGCCGCTTTCGCCATCTCTTCTTCGTTCTGGCCTGATACAACAAAACAGGGGTACGACAGTTCAAAGTCCGCCCGGGTCTTACCGGCTTTCGCAAACCCGCGCTCCAACGCCGGCAAGGTCGTTTCGCGCAGGTATTTTTCCGTGGTGAACGCATGGACAATCATGCCGTCCGCCGCTTCGCCTGCAACTTCGGTCATTTTTGGACCAACCGCCGCGAGAAACACTTTTGGTGCCCCATACTCTGTGTTGGTCGGGGTAAACATGGGTGTCATCAGGGTGTGGGTATAGAACTCACCGGTAAATTCCAGAGGCTTACCCTCATGCCAGTTGGCCCAGATCGCCCGCATTGCCAGGATGAACTCGCGCATCCGCGCAGCAGGACTCGACCAGGGCATACTGAAGCGTTTCGTGATGTGCGGCCTGATCTGCGATCCCAGACCCAGGACAAAACGTCCTTTCGAATACGCATTCAGATCATGCCCAATGTTTGCAAGAACCATGGGTGTCCGTGCAAAGGCAACCGCAATCGAGGTCATGAGATCCACGTTTTCCGTGTTCTGAGCCGCCAGCAATAAAGGGAAAAACGGATCGTGCGCGGTTTCCGCCGTCATAATTCCTGAATACCCCATCTCTTCGAGATTCCTGGCCTGCTGCCCAACGGTCTCGAGATCAGTGCCTACACCACCATCTACTTTCATACGTCCCCCACTTTTTGTCGCTATATGATCTTCTAGTTGTTGCCCATCCGGCGATGGGGCTGATTGTCTGCCTGGCGAATCAGGAACCCACTCCGTGGCTCACCGCCGCTTACAAAGTGGTGAGTGTCTATGTCCTCACTGCCCAAGGTCAAGCGATAGACAATGTCGTTCGGAAACCTGAGCGCCACACAATCCGCCTCGGACATGTCGAGGAAGTGTTTGAGAATGACCTTTGCCATCACCCCATGGGTCACGAGGCCAATCGACGTCCAGTCGGAATCCTGCAGGCCATCCAGGAACCCTCGAACCCTGACGAGCATGTCCTCATAGTTTTCACCCCCTGGCGGCTGATGCCAGTACGGATCAGCCTGGCGTGCCGCCCATTCTTCATCTGTAATGTCCGAAACGATACGGCCACCCCAGTCTCCACAATCCCTTTCCATCAGGGCATCCGCATAGTCGATGTCGACGTTGTTATATTCGTTGATGAGGTCTGCAGTTTGACGTGTGCGTCCGAGCGGTGACGACCACAAACGATCGACACCCCCGAGGCGCTTCAGAAGCTGACCGTTGACTCTGGCCTGGTTCTGACCGAGTTCGGTCAGGGGGGAGTTGAGACGGCCCTGCATGCGATTCTGAACGTTCCACTCAGTCTGTCCATGACGAACGATGTATAGCCTCCGCATGCGATTCCTTAATCCACAAAGCAGCCAGTTTATCACCGGGTGTTACAATGACCGGTATGGCGGAAGCAATTTCAGACTTTCACTGGCGCTGCCGGCACACCTGGCGGCAGTCAGCACGCAACACGGCCTGGTGCCTGCTCGGGTGCAGTATTGGCGATTTCGGAACCATCCTCTGGTTTCAGATTTATGCGCCTGAGACAAACCCGTTTCTGATCCTGGTCCTTGCGATCACGAACGGGCTCTTGACGAGTATCGCCCTCGAAACCGTCATCCTCAGCCGTCAGCTACCATGGAAAGACGCTTTCAAAACAGCGATCGGCATGAGCCTGGTTTCCATGATCGGCATGGAACTCGCCATGAATCTGACCGACTGGATGCTGGTCGGGAAAATGATGCTGACGTGGTGGTCCATCATCCCAAGTCTGATTGCAGGCTTCATGGCTCCCTGGCCTTACAACTACTGGCGGCTCAAGAAATACGGCGTGGCCTGTCACTAGCCTCCGCGCACCCCTACCAGCACCTTTACCAGCATCGGAGGACCATCTCCCGTAACCACTGATTCGCAGGATCTTCTTCGGCACTTCTGTGCCAGTACAGCCACGTGCTGTCCATCTCCATCTCGAAGGGCAGATCACGGGCCACAACATCAAATTCAGAGGTGAGACTCCGCGGCGCCACGAGCGCGTAATCACTCGATTCCACAATTCTCAGGGCAGGCAGGTAGTACTGGGTTCTAAGCACCGGCTCCACCCTGCCTCCCGCCTTGGTCGCTGCGATTTCGAGAATACCCGACCCCGTCGGGCGACTGGATACGGCAACAAACTCCAGCGACAGCAGCTTGTCCGGCGTCATCCGGCCACGAGCGGACGGGTGACCATTGCGCAGGACGCACACATATCCGCCTCCTGCCAGGGCTTGCTGATTGAGTGCCTGGGACGACAACCGGGGAATATCGAGCGCGAGGTCCAGCGTGCCGAGCGCCAGGCGCTCTTTGATTTCGTGCCGGTCCGTCTGAAACGCCCGCACTTTTACACCAGGTGCTTCACTACCGAGCGCCTCAATCAGCGGCGGCAGAAACGTGGTTGCGACAATTTCACCGATACTCAGATTGAAGGTGCGGTCTGAGCTTGCCGGGTCGAATGCAACATGACCTTCCAGCGTCGACTGCATTTGGCGTAGCGCCTGACGGACAGGTCCAATCATGCTCCGGGCCAACGGCGTGGGCGTAACTCCCCGACCTGAGCGAACGAACAGGGGATCATCGAACGCGGTTCTGAGCCGTGTCATCGCATTGGATACGGTCGGCTGCGCAACGTTCAGCTGTTCTGCCGCATGGGTCAGATTGCCTTCTGTATAAACCCTCTCAAAGATCACAAGCAGGTTCAGATCAAAACGGTCGAGACGCATATAACCATTCACGAACAGAATGTTTATATATTCTAACAATCAATTTTTTATACAGATAGAAAGTCCGTAACCTGCACTTCGTCAATTTCCCACAGGAGCGTTCCATGCCAGAGCAGGAAGCAGATCTTTTCAACCTCGGGATGTCCGAGGAAGCGCAACCACTGATGGACGCTGTCCAGAAACACATCGCTGAAAACGTGGCGCCGATATCCGAAGAGTTCGAAGCGCTGCAGCAGGAAAAGGACGACATCTGGAGCTGGCATCCCAGACAGCTGGAGCTGCTGGAAGGCGCGAAGGACAAAGCCAAAGCCGCGGGGCTCTGGAACTTCTTCCTCCCTGATTCTGACATCGGCCAGGGACTGACGAATCTCGACTACGCCTACATTGCAGCCGAGCTCGGCAAGTACGCGCTGGCTTCCGAGACGCTCAACTGTTCCGCCCCGGACACGGGCAACATGGAAGTGCTGGAACAGGTCGGCACACCGGCACAGAAAGAACAGTGGCTCAAACCCCTGCTGAAAGGCGAGATCCGCTCCGCGTATGTGATGACCGAACCCATGCAACCGTCATCCGACGCAAAGAACATCAGCACTACTGCCGTACTCGATGGTGACGATTGGGTCATCAACGGTGAGAAGTACTGGATCTCAGGCGTTGCCGATCCGCGCTGCAGGATCATGATTGTCATGGTCAAGACGAGCCCTGACGCCCCCGCAAGCAAACAGCAATCGCAGATCCTCGTCCCGACAGATACACCCGGTGTGGAAATCGTGGGGCCGATGGATGTGTTTGGAGATGTTCACGCTCCGGGCGGGCACATGCACATGCGTTTCGACAATGTGCGTGTCCCCAAAGAAAACGTGCTCCTCGGAGAAGGCCGCGGCTTCGAAATCTCGCAGCTGCGCCTCGGTCCCGGCCGCATTCACCACTGCATGCGTTCCAT
>JANQFF010000451.1 GCA_028277965.1 Pseudomonadales bacterium | reverse complement strand
CTTGAGGCCAATTTCAAAAGAGTTTGCTTCTTCTTCATCGTATGCCGGTGCGGTGGTCGGATTGAGGTGGCGCAGATTGAACCCGCCGCTGCGGAATCCTTTCTTGTAGCTGCCCCAGATCATCATGTCGTCGTTGATATGGTAGGTGGCCGTCAGTGAGGGCGTCACGTTGGACCAGTCCGCGTCACCGCTGAAGTTGGTTGTGCAGACATGTATCGCCAGGTCGCAGAAACCGCTGGCCTGGCCGACAACCTGGTCGGTCTCCTTTTCTTCGTCGGTGTACCTTAGCCCAAGGTCAACTCTCAGTTTGTCCGTAAATGGCACACTGATGTTACCGAACACCGCGCGGGACTCGTGCTCCACGTAGCCACCCAGACCCTGGACGACAGCGCCTCCAAAGATCCACCGGCCTTCGAGGTAATCGATTTCCTGTTCGAAGTAGTAGGCTCCGAGCGTCAGTTCGATGTCGTTGTCGAACGGTGTCCCTGACCAGCGCAGTTCCTGGGAAAGCTGCTCCTGGTTCAGCTTGATGTTGAAGTCGAAAACGCCGAGGCCAGTACCCTCGACGTCAAACAGCAGACGTTGATCGTACGAACGATAGCCTGTGATGGAGGTCCAGGTGCCGTTTTCACCGTCGAAATTGGCATCCACGATCAGACTTCTAACCAGCACTTCGTTCAGACCGTTGTGTTGAGCGATAACGTCCTGGTCGCCGGAGGGTAGGGGTGCACCAAAGGGTGAGACGATCGCGCGCCAGGCCTGGCCGTCACCATCCGTATCACCCCATTCAGCGATAACGTCGATTGTGGCGTTGTCTGTTGGTGTCCAGCGCAAGCTGGGACGAACCAACAGGCTTTCGCTTTCGCCGTAATCACTTGAGGCAGAGTTGACGCTTTTCCCCTGGATTGACGTAACCGGGCCGCTCGGGCCGGTCTGTGCGTTGTATTTGTTGTCGTAGTAACCGTCGTGACTCTTCGAAAGAACGGTGATCTTTCCAGCCAGCGTGTCGTCGATCAGCGGACCGGTCACTCGGGCGGAAACGTCAAACCGGCCGTGACTACCGGCAGTAACGGCGATGTCGCCGGACGTTTCGAAGTCTGCGCGCCGTGTCCGTGCCACGATAGCACCGGCGCTCACGTTGCGACCGAACAGAGTGCCTTGTGGTCCACGCAGGATTTCCACAGCCTCGAGGTCGAACGGGTCAAGGTTGGAACCGTGCAGCACACCCATGGTGATGCCGTCCTGGAAAACGCCTACCGGCGGATCGTCAGACGGGATGCTCGAGCCGGTACCCTGACCCCGGACCCGGAACTGGGTAGCGCCGGGAAAGGTGACCTGGGGTACAAGGCGCACATTCGGGACCCAGACCTGCAGGTCGCTCAGCTGCACCATTTTGGCTGCTTCGATCGTCTCACCGTTGAAAGCGGCAACAGCGATGGGTACATCCTGTGCACTCTCGGCGGTTGATTTCTTGGTTGCTGTGACCACAACTTCTTCGATCACAGAACTGGATCCACCGCCTTCCGCAGCGTTACCAGTGAATGGAATAAGTAGAAGCAGCAATACGCTGCGTTTCAGTAGTTGTTTCATGATCTCTCCGGATACGAATTGCTATTCGAGTCCCCTGACTACGCCAGCACGAGGCGCGTAGCCTCCCCTTTGGGGTTACGTAATAAGACCATATATTGAATGTATAATCAATATTATTAGAGTAATTAGTCTAGTTCAGTGGTCAAGTAAGCTTGCTGAGAAACCCCAGCACGGCGTTGTTGAATCCTCCGCTCGCTTCGATATTGACTGAATGACCTCCGTCCAGATCAACCACGTTCAGCCCGGGAACAGCATTCCGCAGCGATTCAAGATCGGTCTGAAAGGACTTCTCGTATTTACCGTTTGTGATCAGGAGCGGCGTGGTGAGGTCACCGACCAGGGCGCGGCAATTGAGAGAGCGCCCAAGGTGTCCCCCGAGTCTGATTGCTTCCGGCTCAATCGCGTCGGCATCAGCCACCAGTGCTTCTTTCACGTGATCGGGAAAACGTCGTGCGTGAATAGGGTGGTAGGGAAGCGCCCTAAGGTTCGTAGGCAGTGCCGCACGCGTCTCACGGTTATCAGTTTCCTCGATGAGTGTACCGAACGCCGATCTCGAATTCGTTGCCACAGCTGCGGTGCAGATGTCCGGGTGTGATTGGGCATAGTTCAGCACAATTCCCGCGCCGTAAGACTGCCCGATCACTGCCCAGGTTGAGATGCCGAGCTCGGAGCGGATGATTTCGAATTGGTCGTAGTAGGCACTCAGAGTGTAGCAAGCGGGGTCATCTGGTGTTGGCGACTGTCCGTGACCCCACAGCTCAACCGCAACGAGAAAATACTCAGCAGCTAACGTATCGGTGTTGGTGAGCCACTGGTTGTTGCTTGACATGAAGCCGTGCAGCAGGAGGACCGCGGGTTTGCCTGGCTCACCGTGAGTTTCGAAATTCAGGTGCTGCATGGATTGGGGCTTATCCCAGTTGTTGCCGCAGGTTTGTGCGTGCAGCCTGGTATTCGCTGATGAGCTCTTCGCATAGATCCTGCACCGGGACCACTTCTCTGGTTGCACCTATGCCGTGGCCTGCCGACCAGATACCTTTGTAGCGCTGCTTGGATTGGCCATCCGATGTCACGATGTTGCCGGGGCGCGTAACGGCCAACTCATCCAGATCGATACCCGCTTTCACGAGGCTTGGCGCGTACCAGTTGGCCGGGGCGCCATCCAGGGCGGCTGATAGGAAGATGTCCGTCGCCTTACCTTCTATGAGTGAATCGCAATACTCTTTTGGCGCCAGAGATTCTTCGGTCGCTATAAACCGGGTACCCATGTAAGACATGGACGCACCCATGGCTTCCGCAGCGAGGAGATCCTGCCCGTTGGTCAGTCCTCCCGCGAGAATGATGGGTTTGTCTGTGACCTGTTTGATTTCGCTCACCAGCGCAAACGGGTTGATTGTGCCGCAATGTCCTCCTGCGCCACCGGCTACGGCGATGAGGGCGTCAGCCCCGGCCTCCACGGCTTTTTCCGCGTGCCTGGCGGAAGCCACATCGTGGAACGCTACACCACCATAGCCGTGAATCATGTTGAAAACGTCATCCGGCGCGCCTTTGGAGGTGAGCACTATCGGCACCTTGTGTTTGATCACGAGCTCCAGGTCACCTTCCATGCGAGCATTGCTCGGATGCACGACCAGGTTAACGGCATAAGGAGCGGGTTGCTCTCCCGCATCATCAGCCTGTGCAAGTGCATTCTGGGTTTCGATCAGCCACTCCTCGAAGATTTCCCTGGTTCGCGTTGAGTGGGCGGGGTAACTGCCGATCACACCGGCGCGACAGGCTGCAATCGCCATCGTGGGGTTTGAGACCAGAAACATGGGCGCCACGATGAGCGGGATTTCCAAGCGGTCTGCAAATTCAAATGGAATATTCATAGAGAGTCCTCAGCTCGTGATACTGGCAAAAACTTCCACCGGCTCCCGGTCCATCTTGGCGGCGGCGGAATTGATCTGTGCTTCCAGGTCGGGATAACCAAAAGACAGGCCGCACAGGATGGCGTTCTCCTCTGGTATCGGGAGCATCGCTTTGACCGGTCCAGGATAGGTAGCCAACGCACCCTGCGGACAGGAGGCGATGCCTCTTTCGACAAAAAGCAGCATGATGGTCTGCAGGAAAATGCCGATATCGATCGCATTCGCCCTGTGCATGGTCTCGGGATACGACAGGAACGCGGCATGGGGTGCGCCGAAGAACTCCCAGTTTTTCATCGACAGATTCATGCGCGCTTTCTTATCGTCTTTGTCGATACCAATCGCAGCAAAATACTGAAAGGCGCACTCCCGCTGGCGTTCCTTGTAGCGGCCTTTGAGACCCGTGCCACCCGGTGGAAAGGCGGGGGAAGGCTTCACACCGGCTTTGATCTCTTCAAAGATTGCAGCCTGCAGGCGATCCCGGGCGTCCCCGGAAACGACGTCTATGCGCCAGGGTTGGGTATTGCTATTGGATGGCGCATGCCGTGCCAGCTCGAGTACCTCACGAATGACCTCTTCGGGCACGGGTTCGTTTTTGAAAGCGCGAATGGTGCGCCGTGCTCTGACAGCTTCGCTGACGTTCAATTCTTGTTTCTCCTGCATGACCGCACTGACAGGTGCGAAATCTTCTGGTGCTATTTTTGAAATTATTGGTTGGTTTGTCAATCAATAAATATGTTAGGCTGCGTTTTCACAAGGCAAACTCAAGAGGGAGCAGATACGTGACCGACCATGCCTACATGACGGAAGAACGTCGGATGATGCAGGAGTCCGCGCGTGATTTTGTGACTAATGAAATCCTGCCAGTCGCCAATGAGCTTGATCCGGTACAGGGCGACATTCCCATGGACCTGCGCCGCAAGATGGGTGAAATGGGATACTTCGGAATACGGATTCCCGAGGAATACGGCGGGCTCGGGCTCGGGGTGTTCGAGTACGCGATGATTACCGAGGAAATCGCGCGTGGCTGGATGAGCTGCGCCAGTATCATTGCCCGCGCCGCGACCATGATGCACATGGTCAACTGGCCCATGGACAAGCGCATCGAGTTAACCCAGCAGGCTGCCGTGGGTGACTACCTCCACGCCGGGGCTCTGTCTGAACCAGATGCAGGTTCGGATCTGTATGGCAGCATCAAGACAAAAGCTGTGCGGGACGGGGATGAGTGGGTCATCACGGGCAACAAGTACTGGTGTACGTTTGCCGACGGGGCGAACGTTATCAATGTCCTGTGCCGTATTGAGGGGCTCGAAGGCAGGAATATCCGCAGCATTATGGTTGAAAAGCCCGCAGGGGAACTCCCCGAGAACTGTTCAGGAAACCCCATTCCGAAAATTGGCTATTTCGGCTGGAAAACCTGGGAGCTGCGTTTCGAAGGTGTGCGGGTGCCCAAAGAGAACATCGTCGGACCGAGCCCAGGAGAAAAACCGCCGGAGTCGTCTTCAGGTAGCGGGCGCGGACGGCAGCTCGCAGCACTCTCTGTGCCACGAGTGCACACCGCCGCGCGTTCCATTGGTCTCGCTCGCGGGGCGCTGGAAGATGCAGTGACTTATTCCCAGGAACGGGTGCAATTCGGGCAGCCGATTTCAGACTTTCAGGAAACCCGGTTCAAGCTCGCACGCATGGCGTCGGAAATCGAGGCTGCACGCCAACTGATGTATCACGTCGCATCGGAAATCGACGCCGGACGGGGCTCGGATAAGGACGCGTCGATGGTGAAGTGGTTTGCCAGTGAAATGGCGGAACGGGTGACGTCCGATGCCCTGCAGATTTTTGGGGGCGCGGGCTACACCAAACTGCACGCGATTGAACGGTACTGGCGGGATGCACGTTTGACCAAGATATTTGAGGGGACGTCAGAGATTCAACTGCGGATCATATCCGACCACATGCTGGGCAAACCCACGAGCCGGTCGCAGTCGTAGCGAGGTCTGAGGAACTATGGCTAAACTACATTCTGCCCCGCGTACAGAGGCGTCCAAAGCCTATCGATGGTATGTCCTGGGATTGCTGGGCGTCACCTACGCCTTCAGTTTCATGGACCGGCAAATCCTCTCCATTCTGCTGGAAGACATACGGTCTGAATTTGTGCTGTCCGACATGCAGCTGGGCCTGTTGTCGGGGATTGCCTTTGCACTCTTCTATGCCACGTTGGGTATCCCCATAGCGCGGCTTGCTGACCGCTTCAATCGCGTCAATATCGTCTCGATTGCGGTCGCGGTCTGGAGTGCCATGACGGTGTTGTGCGGTGCGGCAGCAAGCTTCTGGCAGCTGTTCCTGGCGCGGGTGGGTGTAGGCATTGGGGAGGCGGGCGGCAGCCCTCCATCCCATTCCATTATCTCTGACTACTTCAAAGACGATGAGCGCTCGTTTGCGCTGTCCATATACTCTCTCGGCACCTCCCTCGGCATGCTGTTTGGCCTCGTGATGGGTGGGTTTGTCGCCGAGTATTTCGGCTGGCGCTGGGCGTTCGTCTGTGCGGGTGTGCCAGGTCTGGCCCTGGCCATTCTCCTGAAGATGACAGTGCGCGAACCCCAACGAGGTGGTGCAGAAAGTACGCCCGCTGATACTCCCCGAGAGATCCCGGTGACGGAGCAAACGAAGGACTCGATGCTCGCCACGTTCAAGGTTTTGTGGGCTAACAGGGCTTACCGGGCGGTCAACATTGCACACATGTTGGGTGTGTTTGTGGGTTATGGATTTACGGTTTGGAAGCCGCCGCTTTATCTGCGCCAGTTTGATCTTTCCCAGAGCGAAGTCGGCATGGTTGTCGGATTTACTTCAGCCGCATTTGGTGTGCCGGGGATGCTGCTGGGCGGCTTCCTTGCGGACCGCTTGTTTCGACGGGATGTGCGCGGTCCAGCCTGGTTATGTGGTGCAGCAGTGTTGTTTGCAACGCCAGCTTATCTATTGGCTCTGTGGAGCGAGGACTGGGTGGTCACCACGGTATTCATTGCCATTGGCATATTTCTCTATTCGCTCAGTCACGCACCGGGGCTTGCTATTGTTCAGACCGTAGTGGAACCACATCGGCGCGCGCAGGCTGCTGCGTATGTCTTTTTTGTATCCAACCTGCTTGGGCTGGGTGTTGGCCCGCTCCTGGTGGGTTCGTTGAGCGATAGCTTTGCCGCGGACTACGGCGAGCGGTCGCTCAATGTTGCGCTAGGCATCATCACGTTTGTACTGGTGGGTGCGGCGTTCATGTATTGGCGCACAGCACGGGCTCTACAGGAAAGAGGCTAGGCAAGTCTGAACGGATGCATTGTTGAGGGCGGGCTAGAACGACAGCAACGGACGTACTTCTCTGCCAAATCGTTCTATCTGCACCCGGAGATCCTCACCCGTGCTTGTGAGATCTAAAACAAAGTGTCGACATCCGGCTTCGTAGAATTCGTTGTACTTCTCGGCCACGTCTTCGGGGCGGCCCAGGGCGCAGTATTTCTTTGTTGCAGAGGAAAAGTCCATTGCGTAGCGATGGCTCAGATGATCGTTAGCATTATCAAACGCTCCCTCATAGGTATCGCCGATCTGGGTAAACAGTAAATCACCGGTACCGAAACTTTCGATCTCTCGTCCGGCCGCTTCTGCCGCCTGTTCAATCCGGGTCAGTGATTCCTGATACATATGGGGGGTGACCGAGTAGCCGATCCAGCCGTCGGCCATTTTCCCTGACCTATTTAATGCGGCTTCCGAGCGACCCCCCGTCCAGACTGGAGGTCCTGACGGGGTTGCGGCTGCTGGTTGCATTGTCAGATGGTCGAACGGATAAAACCGCCCGTCTGGATTTTCTACCGTCTCTCCCGTCATGAGCTTTTTAAGTAACGGTATACCTTCCGACATACGAGCGCCGCGTTCATTGCGCGGAACACCACACGCTTCCCACTCATTGGTGAATTCGCCACCAACACCAGCTCCTAAGACAAATCGTCCACCGGATATCAGATCGAGGCTCGCGACCTGTTTGGCTACAGGGACAATGTGTCGCAGGGGTAACAGATAAACCGCTGTGCCAAAAACCAGCTTGTCGCTGAGTGCTGCGGCATGAGCTAACTGCACAAACGGGTCAAGTAGGGGTAGGGGAAATTCGATGTGGTCCCCGACCCATACCGAGTCATATCCCCAGGTTTCTGCCAGGTCGACGTTGATTCTCGCTTCGCGGGAGTTGCGCATGCCGGTAATAAATCCGAACTTGGCCTCAGAGCCGATCTTCAGTGCCATTTGGATAGTCCTCCTGGTTGTTTCCCGCTCTGATATATGCGGTGATTGTGGGTATGCCTACGGCCGGTATGAAAGCGTCAGTCCGTACGTCCGTGGCATCCCGGTTACCCTGACCATCACGTCATTTACCGCCCGCTCATTGTTCCAGTAGTGGCGGTCCATGAGGTTGCGGGCCCACAGCCAGATGCGCCACTGTTCGTTCTCTATGCCGACGCGTGCATCCACGATCCAGCGCTCGTTGATGATGAGTTCGTCATCGGCGAAGAGGATCCCCGGGCCATCATCGCGCGTACAGGGTGTTCCCGGCTCGTTACATTCGTCCCGGAAGAACGCGCGGGTTTCGTCCTGGTAGTTCCCATTCACACCGATGAAAGCCAGCCAGTCGCCGCCAATCAGCCACTCGTATTGAATGTCGATGTTTGCGGTGAGTTCCGGCGCGGTCGGA
>JANQFF010000384.1 GCA_028277965.1 Pseudomonadales bacterium | reverse complement strand
AGGGCAGCTTGGCCGAGGAGGCACGCTCGCACTTCACCAGACTGCAGGGGCAAACGCTGTAATGCCTGCCTTGCATGATATACGCGGTGATTTTCCGATCCTCGCAAGGGAGGTTCGCGGGCGCCCGCTGGTGTATCTCGACAACGCGGCAACAACACAAAAGCCTGAAGCGGTGATCCAGGCAATCGATAACTACTACCGTCAGCACAATGCCAACGTACATCGTGCTGCACATGTTCTGGCCGAAGAAGCGACGGATATGCTCGAGGCGTCCCGCCGCTCTGTACAGGCGTTTATCAACGCTTCTTCCCATCGTGAAGTCATCTTTACTCGTGGGACAACCGAAGCTATTAATCTCGTCGCCAGCATTGTCAGAGACGCAATACCGGCAGGCAGTACAATTCTCCTCACCCAGCTCGAGCATCATTCCAATATCGTCCCCTGGCAATTCCTCGCAGAACAGACAGGTGCAAACCTCGACGCCGTGAGTGTTCTCGAAAGCGGTGATCTGGATCTGGATGATTTTCACAGGAAAATCGATGGGAATATCTCTCTGTTTGCCGTCAATCACGTCTCGAACGCGCTCGGGACCATCAATCCTGTCGAAGACATGTTGCGTGTCGCCCGCGCAGCCGGAGCGCTGACGGTTGTCGACGGCGCGCAGGCAACACTGCATGAAGACATCGATGTGCAGGCCCTGCAATGCGATTTCTATGCGCTGTCGGGGCACAAGATGTACGGACCCACGGGTATCGGTGCGCTGTTCGGACGGGAATCGCTGCTTGACCGGCTGCCACCCTGGCAGGGTGGCGGTGAAATGATCGAAACCGTGACGATTGCAAAGAGTACGTACCAGAAGCCGCCCTACAAATTTGAGGCTGGTACACCGAACATTGCCGGTGCGGTGGGACTGCACGCAGCAATTCAGTACCTGAATGGCGTCGATAGAGCCACACTGGTCGAACAGGAAGACCAGCTGGTTCGTTCGGCGATCGGCCGCCTCAAACAGATTCCCGGGTTGAGTCTGGTTGGGGAGCCGTTAAATCGTCGCGCGGTTGTCTCGTTTCTGCTGGAAGGTGGGCATCCTCACGATGTAGGAACCCTGCTCGACCAGCAGGGCGTGGCTGTACGTACCGGGCATCACTGCGCCATGCCGCTCATGGACGCGCTGGGTATCTCCGGGACCATCCGAGCATCATTCAGTCTCTATAGCAGCGATGAAGATGTGACCCGACTGGCAGAGGCAGTTGAGAAAGCTGCTACCTTCGTATGAGAGCGACGAGAGAGGTCAACAATGAGTGAAAGTCATGACAACGCGGGCATCACGATCACCCCGGCCGCGACCGGCCATATACGCAATCAGCTGAATCTGACGGGTTGCCGCTACTTGAGGCTCGGGCTCAAAGAGAGCGGCTGTAACGGTTACATGTACATGCTCGATTTTCTCGAAGCCCCTGAAGCAGACGATCTGCAGTTTTCGTTTTCGACGGATGTCGAAATCTGTGTTCACGAGCATGACCTGCCGATGGTACAGGGGACGCAGATCGACATGCTGACGGAAGGATTGAATACCGCGCTCATCTTCAAGAACCCAAATGCCACGAGTTACTGTGGTTGCGGGGAGAGCTTTGCTGTGGGTGGGGAGCCGGATGGCTTCGACGTTGATCCGGGGGATCTGGCGACAGACGTCGGGTCGAAGCAGTAGACCGCACTGTGGAACGCCGAATCGTCACGACAACCAGGGAGTGCACGGCCCGCATGGTGCCCACTGGAACCCCGATGACCATACCTGCTGGTACCTTCGTTACGCTGACGCAGAGCCTTGGCGGATCGTTTACAGTTGTTGTCGAAGGGAATATGGCCCGAATTTCAGGGAGTGATGCCGATGCAATTGGTCTCACAGCGGAACTACCGGTATTCGATGAAGCTGACGCGCAACCGGGACAAATCTCTGAAGCTCATGTCTGGCACGCTCTCAGCAGCGTTTATGACCCGGAGATTCCAGTCAATATAGTGGACCTCGGCCTGATCTATAGCGTGAGCGTGGACCAGACCGGGGCAGCTGTTGCCGTCGAGATGACGCTGACCGCGCCTGGTTGCGGAATGGGCCCGGTCCTCGTTGAAGAAGTCAAAGATCGTATCCTGCTTGTACCAGACGTCAAAACAGTGGAAGTCGAGTTGATATTCGATCCTCCCTGGTCGAGAGACATGATGACGGAAGAGGCCCAGCTCCAGCTTGGTGTCTTTTGAGAGGGTATCCCGGTGGACCTCGATGAGATCAAAGACACATTTGCCTTTTTTGACGACTGGGAGGACAAGTACAGGTTTGTCATTGACCTGGGTAAATCCCTGCCTGATCTGCCGGACAGCGACAAGATCGACGAGAACCTGGTAAGAGGCTGCCAAAGCCAGGTGTGGCTGACCTTCCGGCAATCAGGCAATCAGCTGCACCTCGCAATGGACAGCGACGCCTTTATCGTTCGCGGTCTCATTCAGATTGTATTGTCGGCACTCAACGACCGGTCATCCTCAGAGATACTCGAATTTGACGTAGAGGGCCTGTTCAGCGAGCTCGATTTGCTTGCCCACCTATCCCCGACCCGTGGAAACGGTTTGCGTTCGATGATCGAGCGCATACGCGAGATAGCTGCCTGCAGCACATAGCACAGCACCGCAGTCACAACCAAACTGCCACCTGGTTAACGGAATTCAGCGCGTTCACTGGTAAAAATGACGCCAGCAAGGATGTATCCGGTGCTGGAAGCGCCGGACCTGTCAGACCCAAGGACCCAGATGAACGATCGGGGCAACATTTTTCAACCCGCACCAGAGAGCAGGCCAACCACCCGCCAGATCACCCGGTCACAGGATATTGTCCGCTACCTCAGGGTTCTGTGTGACCATCGGGGCACTGTACGTCTTACTTTCGAAGAATCAGGAGTTGTCCTCAACGCCAGGCTACTGGATGTGCATGATGATTCCGTCCTCATTCAGGACATTCATCCAAAGGACGGTGTGCGTCTGTTTGCCCGGGGTGAGACGTTTTCGTTCACGGCTGAAGCCGAAGGTATGTTTGTCTTTTTCGAGTCAGGTCGAGTCGAGAAGGCCGTCCAGAAAGATGGACTCCGCTACTATCACATCGCCCTGCCATCCGTTTGTCTCGTCCAGCAGCGGCACCACCCACGGGTCTGGCTACCCCAGCAAATCAGGCTGGAGGGCTCGCACATCACCCTGATCCGTGAAGGAGGTACCTGCAATGGCGAAATTGTCGAGTTATCCCCTGGAGGCTGCCGGGCCGAATTCCGGGAACAGGTCAGGCCAAGGTTTAAATCCGGGGAATCCATCCAGGATTGCCGGATCTGTCTTTCCGACGTCCTGGAGATAAAGACGAAAGCTGCGATCAGGCACCTGATCGTGGATGAGTCCCGGCACAAGGTTCTTTGCGGCATCGAATTCACCCGTATGGACGTCACCAGCCGACGGCGCCTTGAATACTTCATCGAGACCGCAGCCCGGCTCAAGTAACCCCGGGTCCGGAAAAACAGAATTACAGAGTTTCAAGGTACTCCTCAAAACGGATGAGACCAGCCAGATCGTCCACATCCCAGATTTCAGTCAATTCCGTAACAGCGGCACCGGTGTTATCCAGAATCTCACGGGTTTCGGCCAGGACGCGTGGGGTACTCCAGGTAATGCCTGAGAAGATTCCTGACACCTCGGGCCACACTGCTCTCTCAATACCAACCAGGCCATAACCACCGTCCTCTGCAGGCCCGAGTACAACCTGGCATTTCCGGAGCGCCACGAGCGCCTCTTCCACGTACGCGGCGCTGAGCGCCGGACAATCACTTCCAATCAGCACAACCCGGGCATAACCTCCTGAGAACAAGGCATCAAACGCGGCTGCCATCCGTGCGCCAAGGTCGGCACCCTTCTGGCAGGACAACGTACCTCCCCAGGCATCAGTCCAGATCTCTGCCTGGGGATGAGGTTCGGATATCCAGAACGAGAGATCGCAATGGTGTGCAACCGATTTTGTCTGTCCGAGTGTGTGTTCAACCAGCGCGACATGAACATCCAGTGCTTTTTGCGCACCAATATCAGCCGCCAGGCGGGTTTTCACGGCGCCAGCCACAGGGG
>JANQFF010000379.1 GCA_028277965.1 Pseudomonadales bacterium | reverse complement strand
TGCCATCGTTGCGGAGAATCAGGGGCTTGCGAGGCTACAGGGAGGTCCCGCCAACCGGGAAGCGCTCAAAGCCTTCAGGGAAAAACGCGACCCGGATTTTTCCAACCTGTAATTTTCCGTATGCGGAAACCTCGGTAAGGAATTGGCACCAAAGCCAATTCCGACAGCGGTATTCAGTCGCGATCGTGTTGTAAATACGAACGGAGCTGTCGAGTCTCAGCCCAGGCGGCCGAATGGGGAGTCAGGAAACTGGATCTTCACTGGATTTCCCTCGATGGTGGTTGCCAGGTGCACAAAAAAGCTCGCGACACCCGCGGCCCCCTGCATATAGCCTGTCTGGGTCTGAATGAAATCCGGCTGGCCACGGTGTTCCGCCTGCGGCCAGCGATAAGTCTCTCCATCGCTGACGCATCGCCGCACAAGTTCGTCCGCCACCCGGCCGGCGAGATTCAGATAGAAGTTGTCCCCAGTGACGCGGTACATCGACACGGCATGATCGCCAATCCCGGCATCGCAACAGCACTGGCTGATATTGTTCCAGAACCCCCTGGTTCGCTCTTCCGGCGCACCGAGCGCCACAAGACCATCATCGAGCCCGCGTGACCAGACCATCCACTCGGGACCCCCGGTTACCTCGCCAAGAAGATAGAACAGCCGTGCCGTGCCCGCCGGACCGTGACAGGCACCCAGGTAATAGCGGTTGGGTTTGCCGTCGTTCAGGATGTGAGGCACAAGGTGGCCTCCTCCTTCCATTGATTCAGCCATCGCCATCACATGACCGGCACCCGCAATTGCGGCATCCAGGTACTTCCGGTCAGCCGTATACTCATAAAGGCGGGCCAGGAAATATGCGACCCCCGCTGTGCCATGTGCGAAGTTCGGTGCGTCGAAAGCCCACGGGATATCGTTCATGAGCTGCCAACGCAGACCACCTTCCGCCGGTTCCGCAACTTCAAGCAAACGGTCGGCAGCCGCCCGGGTCCACTCCAGCGCCTGGTCGTGGACACCTTCCTCATGGGCGTATAGCCAGGCAAGACCCGCCCCTGCTGCCCCTTCCGCTACGTCGAAGATCTCCCGTGTCCCACTGTGCCCGGTCAGTTTGGCGTAAGGCATTTCCTGCACCCAGCCGATACCAGCTCCAATGGGTTCGGACTGATCGAACTGTTTCTGCACACAATAGCGGGCTGCTTCATCAAATTCAGCGCGGCCTGTTGCTTTGGCCAGTTCGTGCAGAACGAAAAGATACCCACCCCAGCCACCCATCATGGCGCACGGCAGGCGATCCAGGGTCGCAATCTTCTGAACAATCTCAGAACCCGCAGACGCGGCCGTCTCCAGATAAGTCGCCTCACGGGTGGCCTTAAATAATTCCAGATAAAACAATGAGATACCGGCGGAACCTGTATAAAGCGAATGAAAGTGTTTGTCCGGTACCTCATCTGCAAGTCCCCAGACTACACCATGGTCCGTGGTATGTTTGTGGCTGTCGATCCAACGCTGGGCACCTACAGCCACTGCAAGGAGTTCTTTTGTTGTCTGCATACCTCGTTCCCCCTCCACCTTGAACCCACACGCTACACGAGATGACCAATTCGAGCGACCCGCGAGTATTCTTCGCCGCCTGTCCTGTTGACACGGAGCGGACTGCGCTTCTGGACCTGATCAAAGACTTCGAACCCAACGAGAGACTCCGCTGGCTCACTGCCGACAACTGGCATGTGACCCTGCGTTTTGTCGGAAACACCCCGGCAGGAATTGTCCCCCGTCTGTCCGCTCTCGTTGCGCAGCTCGCCCGTGATCACATGCAGTTCACCCTCAACCTGAATCGTATCGAACCATTTCCTGCCGCACGCCATCCGCTGGTCGTTGCCGCTACAGCAGATCCGGTTGCTGCCGGGGTGGCCCTCGTCTCAGATCTGGAAGTGAAATGTCAGCATCTTCAGCTGAAGCCCGAGACGCGTCCCTGGCGCCCCCATATGACACTGGCACGAGTACGGGGCCGCAGACCTCTGCCTGAACCAGATGTTCCCATCAGTCTGGATCTGAATATCCGGGAACTGGCACTCATGGAAAGTGTCCCTGGTGAGCGGGGACGGGTCTATGTCCCGATAGCGACAGCCCCGCTTGGAGCTTGAGAACCCCTACTCTTGATCACCGTGCGTTAGCAGGTCCACTCAATCTCTCCTCATCTGAGCTCCAGCAGACGCTCGAGTCTCGGATCATCGTGTCCGAGATAGTGACTGATGATTCCAGCAACGTACTGGGTATCCAGCGTACCCGCTGCCTTCATGGCTTCGAGATCCGCCCAGTCTTTGGTGCGGTCGAAGAACACCTTGAAAACGGCCAGATCAAGACAACTCAAAAACGGGAGTTCATCCCCACCAAACACCTCCAACCGAACCCGGTCCGGCAGGCTGTCATGGTAGTCCGTGCTATTGAAGAAAAGATCCAACGGTGTGTGTCCCCACCACAAGCGATGCTGGAGGTCCGCCTCGAGCCTCGCGAGGTCGTCTCCATCCCAGTGAACCTCCGACGGTAACGCATCGAGGCATCCATGAATGTCATCCCGACCGAGGAAGATATTGATATCAACATCAATCGTGCCCCTTGCACTACCCGTGCACCAGGCGAGCGCCAGCGCGCCACCAAAGGCGTGAGGAATCTCCTTTGCAGCCAGATTCTGATGACAACGCAGGATTTTCTCGATCAGGTCCATGCTACTCAGGCTGTGCGATCGCCTTGTCGTGCAGGAAACTTTGGATAGTTGGGGTCTTTTACCGGGTTGGCCGGGAACTCATCAGCCAGCCGCAACACCGCCTCGAGTTCTTCTCCACGGGATAGCCCGTTCGCTTCGCGCACTCTTGGGCGAAGGTCGAAGTCGACTGCAAAATCACATGCACCGACAATCCTCATCAGCGTGTCCATCGACGGTGATTTGCGGCCGGACATGTACGCACTGATGGTTGCATGCGACGTGCCGGCCCGACGCGCCATTTCGCGCAGGCTCAAACCCTTGCGTGACAGTGCCTCAGAAAGTAGCTGGCGGCTGGTATTCTGCATGCACATTATGATAACAGACTGGTATCCGATCGGATACCGTTATTCAATCCAGAACAATCTACCCCACAGCAGGCAATCGCGGCTGAAGGCGCGACGCATGCGTCGCGCGGGTTCGCAGCGAAGCGCCTACCGGCGATTCGCGTTGACTCGGACCCCGTGGCCCGTTAAACAGGTAGCTAATCCGGCAGGGATGCCGTGAAAACAATCCAAGTCGAAGAATCGCGGCTAAAGCCGCTCCTACAGAGGGATTCAGCCGCGATTCTTCAATCTATCCGCCTTCGATCCTCGGCATCAGGAAGACCTCGGATCCTTCCGGAATTTTCTGTGTCCAGTCGTCGCGGTACACCACACCGTCAATCGCCACGGCAATCCCGCGATCGAGGTGTTCCGACATATCGGGGTAGCGTTCTACGAGTCTGGTGAGGAGTTCACGGATGGTGGCGGCTTCAATCTCGATTGAAGCCGCCCCACCCACGCCGGAGCGCAAATTACCGTTCAGGCTAACCTGCACTGACCTCGCCTGAGCCGTTTGCCTCGTCGAGCGCTGCGAGCACACGAACCGGGGACATCGGAGAGTGTGTCATGCGCACACCGGTTGCATCGGCGATCGCGTTACCGATGGCTCCGAGCGGCGGCACGATGGACGTCTCACCCACCCCTCGGATCCCGTAAGGATGCAGTGGGTTCGGTACTTCGAGTATCTCAGTATCGATAAAAGGCAGATCCGAGCAGACCGGGATACGGTAGTCGAGGAAGCCCGGGTTTTGCAGACAGCCGTCTTTACCGTAGATGTACTCTTCGTTGAGCGCCATCCCGATACCCTGGGCTGCTGCACCCTGGAACTGACCTTCCACGTAGTCCGGATGAATGGCTTTGCCCGCATCCTGGATTACGGTGTATTTCAGAATCTGCGTAAGCCCGGTTTCCTGATCGACATCGACATCCACGATGTGCGCCGCAAAGCCCATGCCTGCACCATCCGCAACCACTTCGTTGTGACCGGCAATTGGTCCACCCGTGGTCGGCGACTTGGCTGCAATTTCCTTCAGGGTCAGCGCTGGAAGGTTGCCGTGCTCTGGCCCGGTGGCCTTGGCCTCACCCTTCTCCCAGACAATAGACTCAACAGGAACATCGAGCATGGCGGACGCGCGGGTCTTGAGCACCTCAATCGCGTCTCGGGCAGCGAAGATCGTCGCCATCCCCGAAGAGAACGTGCCACGGCTACCTTCCGTGGTGTCATTGTGTCCAAGTGAACCCGTGTCAGCGACGTTCACCTTCACGTCCTCATAGGCAATCCCGAGCTCCTCAGCGACAATCATGCCCATGGAGGCCCGCGCCCCGCCGACATCGACAGTCCCAACCGCAAGGTTAACCGTGCCGTCTGTGCCGATATTGAGATCAACACAGGTCTGACCACCAATGTTGAACCAGAAACCGCACGCAACACCGCGGCCCTGACCCTTCTTGAGCTTGGCTTTGTAGTGTGGATTCTTCTTGACTGCTTTAAGAGCCGCTTCAATGCCGATGGGCCCATAAATGGGTCCATACGGAGCCTGAGCACCTTCTTTGGCAACGTTTTTCAGACGCAGATCCACTGCGTCCATGCCAATTTCCTGGGCGACGAGATTCATTGTGCTTTCGACGGCATACGCCGCCATGGGTGCAGATGGTGCACGGTAGGCAGCAACCTTCGGACGGTTGACCATCACATCGTAGCCGACAGACTGCTGATTCTTGATGTCGTAACAGGCAAAACCAGTCATACATCCGAGCATTGCCCAGGGCATACCGGCAAACGCCCCGCCCTGGTACCGAAGTTCCAGTGACGCTGCAGTGATTTCACCGTTTTTCTTTGCACCGATCTTGCAATCGATCGAAGTAGAAGCGGTGGGTCCGCTGGCCCGGAATACTTCGTCGCGGGTCATCACCAACTTCACCGGGCGATTCGCCTTGCGGGACAGTGCCAGCGCAACCGGTTCCGCCCAGACATGTGTTTTCCCGCCGAAGCCGCCGCCAATCTCAGATGAGGTGACCTTCAGTTTGGCGATATCCATGCCCAGCAATCTCGCGCAATCGTTTCGATACGAGAAGGGACCCTGAGTCGTGACCCAGAGCTCACCGCTGCCGTCTGGATTGACAGACGCCAGACATGCATGGGGTTCGATGTAACCCTGGTGCGTCTGCTCGCACTTGTATGTTTCTTCGACAATGACATCGGCTTCCGCAAAACCTGCTTCAATGTCGCCATGCCCCATCTGGTGACGTGTCGTCACGTTGGATGGTTTTTCCGGCTTCGGATCCACACCGGCGGTGAAATTCCACTCGTGAATGACCGGCGCGTTCGGCTTCATCGCCTCGTCTACATCGGTCACGTGAGGCAGTTTCTTGTACGACACCTTGATCGCTTTGAGCGCCTCTTTCGCCGTTTGCCGGTCGATCGCAGCAACCGCTGCCACCGCGTGGCCGTCATAGAGTGCCTTGTCCCGCGCCATGCAGTTTGCAAGGACCTGCCCCAACGCCGGGTCACCTGAGATATCCGGCATGTCCGCAGAAGTGATGACGGCTTTGACCCCATCCATCTTCTCCGCTTTTGATGTATCGATCTTTTTGATCAACGCATGTGCGTGCGGCGAGCGCAGGATCACGCCAACGAGCTGACCCGGCGCATTGGCGTCTGCCCCGTACCGTGCGCGACCAGTGACCTTTTCCACGCCATCAGGTCGTTCGTAACGATTGCCGACAACTTCGAACTTCTGTCCGGTGTACTTATTGTCATGAGCCATGGTTATTTCCTCTCTTTACCTGATGTTCAGCGCTTCTTGCGCATGTCTTTCGCGGCTGCCTGAACCGCACGGACAATCTTGTCGTAACCCGTACAACGACAGAGGTTACCTGCTAACGCGTACCGGATTTCCGTTTCAGTTGGCTTCGGGTTTTCGTCGAGAAGGGCTTTCGCCGCAACCAGAAATCCCGGTGTGCAGATACCGCATTGCAGCGCTGCATGTTCGATGAATTTCTGCTGCAGCGGGTGCAGCTGATCACCGTCCGCCATGCCTTCTACGGTGCCGATTTCCCGGCCGTCTGCTTCCACACCCAACACCAGACAGGAACAGACCAGCTGGCCGTCTAACGTGATACTGCACGCACCACAGTCACCTGTTCCACAACCTTCTTTGACACCCGTCAGACCAACCCGGTCCCTCAGGGAATCGAGCAGTACTTCATCCGTGGGGCACGCAAACTGGACCGCATCTCCGTTTACCTTGGTCGATACCAATGCTGCTTTACTCATCTTCAACCTCCTGCCCGCTGGTATGCAATTTTTGCCGCACGCTTCGCCAGAACACCCGCAACCCGGGTCCGGTAATCCACCGTTCCACGTTTGTCGTCAATGGGGTTGCAGGCTTTGGAACAGGCTTTCGCAAGTTTTTCCAACGCAACATCGTCGAGCTTCGTACCGGTGATGGCCCTGGCGGCTCCCGGTACCAGGATCGCGGTGGGGGCAACAGCGCCCAGACAGACGCGTGCCGACTTGACGACACCGCGCTGCAGCGTCAGAGAGATACCGACACCGACAACCGCAATATCCATTTCCGTGCGCGGTATAAACCTGAGATAGGCATCCCCCGTACGAGGCGCAGGCTTCGGCAGCGTGATGGCCTCGACTACCTCACCTTTTTTCAATGACGTCGTGCCGGGACCCGTGACTACTTTTTCGACGGGAACCGTGCGCCGCCCATTCTTACCGACGATCACGGCTTTGGCTTTGGCGGCGATCATCGCCGGAACGCTGTCAGCCGCCGGCGAGGCATTACACAGATTGCCTACCATCGTGCAGCGACCCTGGATCTGATCGGACCCAATGAGGTTGGTGGCTTCAACTACTCCCGGCCAGGCTTTAACCAGCGCTTTGTGTTTGCCGAGTTCCGCACCCGACACCGCGGCGCCAATGCGAAACGCGCCCTTGGCCGAGGAGATTTCCGTCATAGCCGGTATGCGTTTGATGTCCACTATCAGGTCCGGTTCCGACAGACCCGTTTTCATGCGGACGAGCAGGTCCGTTCCGCCGGCGAGCACCTGTGCTTCACCTTTTGCCTTCGACAAAAGCGCAACCGCCTCCTTTGTCGTGGCCGGAGATTCGTATCTCATTGTTTAACTTCCCTTACGTGTTGTTCTTATATAGATGTGTCTCTTCACACCTCTACATACGTCCATCCTATCCATGCGCGGGGTTCGCAGCAATCGTCAATACACACCCATGGACAGGACTCTGTACAATTGTCGTTTTTCACATGCAATCCTGAGTAAATAATCATGGAACAGGCATCGAGGTACATACCACCACTTGAGTTGACCAGCGGACAACCCGCACCAATCGCCGCCAACGGCGGCGTTTCGTACATGGCTTACGAGAGGGACGGCGACGCTGGCACGACCGCCGCGACGGAAGACGCACTTGCACAGATCGCAGGAGGCGAAGGTCAGCGCGTCATCGACATGATCGACAACGCACCTCCAGGACCGGTTGAGACGAAGTGGGGGCTGGGCTTCAGACGTTACGCAGAGTGCCTCAAGTACATCAAAGACAACAATATCGAGGCACCCGACGGTGGTCTGGCCCTGCCGCTCAAATACACGGTCTACGAAGAACCTTCGTATTCAGTCGTTTCGTCAAATGCTCTATGGCGCGATCCTGAGCGCACCCAGGACGCAGAGGCCTTGCGCAAGGACGAACGGGATCAGAACCGACGGTGCCTGTATTTCCCGCAGATCATGCGTGACGCCCGCCGCATCGAGGAGTACTACCCCGGGCTTTCACCCTATTCACCGGAATCTATGGATAAACTCGGCGTCTCCCTCGCGCATCTCGAGTCCAAATGCCGGAACTTCTACGACGCTCATGAGGTCGAGCGGGTCTACTATCCCGAGATCGAACAGTTACTGCTCGATTTTTTCCCAGGTGCCACAGACGCGCTCGTCTACAACCACGACGTCTTCGACAAACACTATGAAGGCGACAGGACCGAGAACCAGGAAGACAAAAACCCGGGGGTCAACGCAAACTACGCCAATCTCGTTCACAACGACCTCAACGACAACAGTGGGCGGGTTCGCTGCCGTGAACTCCTGACACAAAACCTGAGGAACTTCGGGCGCGAACAGAAGTACACGGAAGCGGAAGCTGACGCCAAGATGTCGCGTCGCTTCATGTCGATCAATCTCGCCAAACCCATGGAAACGGTCGAGCAGAATCCCTTTGTGCTATGCGCATGGCCCTCGTTCGCCGATCAGCCCTACATCAACAATTACCGGATATACGATGACCGGGTGGGCGAAACCACACGGTTCACCTACCGACCTGAACATGAGTGGTACTGGATACCGAAACAGACACCGACAGAAGTCTCGATGCTGAAATGTTATGACTCGGTGACGGATGGCTCAGTGTCACGCTGGTCGTTCCATACTGCGTCGATCGATCATACGGCCCCGGACGATGCGCGATGCCGCAAGAACCTGGTGGTACGTTCGTACGTATTCTTCTAAAGACCAAACTGGCAGATCG
>JANQFF010000374.1 GCA_028277965.1 Pseudomonadales bacterium | reverse complement strand
GATGATCAATACAAACGATCAGTCAGTACCCGCCATACTCTATCGACACGGTGAACAGTCGAGGCAACCGGCGCTGGTCTGGGCGCACGGAGGAGGATTCGTGTTCGGAACCGCAGAAGACAGTCGAGCTCGCAACATTGCGCTTGAGTGTGAATGTACTGTGGTGTCAGTTGACTATCGGCTTGCACCGGAGAATCCGTATCCGGCTGCGGTCGATGACGTGTACTCGGCGATACACTGGATTGCTGAACATGCCGAATCACTTGGCATAGATGCAGATCGACTGGCGTTGGGTGGCACGAGTGCCGGTGGAGGGATTGCTGCAGGTGTCGCTTTGCAGATCAGAGACCATTCCCCTTTGTCTCTGCGATGCCTCGTACTTCTGTCGCCTATGCTGGACAACCTGCACGCGACCGTTTCTGGAAGAATCGAAGACCATGTATTCTGGAACCGTGAGGCTTCACTTGCCGCGTGGGAAATGTACCTGGGGGGCGAGCCTGGAAACGATGCACCCATCTATGCTGCCCCTGCCCGCGCTGTAGAGGTACGTGGCCACCCGCCAACATACATCTGTGCAGGAAGCGAAGATCTCTTTCGCGATGAAGATATCGATTACGCCAAGAAGCTCCTGGCCGCAGGTGTTTCAGTAGAACTCGCGATCTATCCCGGCATGTTTCACGGTGCGGAAGTGTTGGTACCTGAGGCGCCGATTTGCAGGCGAATGCGTGGTGGATACATATCTGCACTTCGTCGAGCTCTGGACGGTGACTAGTTGGATACGGATCCTATGGTCCGATTATGTCACGCTGAGGGTCCTGGGTAAGTTTCTTGTACGCGAGCGGGGTCAAGCCTGTCCATTTCTTGAACGCACGTATAAACGCTCGCGACTCCGAAAAATCCAATAGTTCTGAGATCTCTTCCACGCTGTGACGCTTGTGCGTCAGGAGGTTGATGGCGAGGTCCCGGCGCGTTTCCATCTTCAAATCCTGGTAGCTGCATCCTTCTTTAGACAATAACCTTCGGAGTGCCTGTGGGTGCATCCCAAGGTGTTGTGCCGTTTGTTCGATTGTCGGAGCCTGCCTGTGGTATCTCAAACGCTTCTCGATCCAATGGCGTACGCGCATGGAAAAGTTTTCGTCCATTCGTGCTTGAGAAAGAAGTGTGGCCGAGGTTTGGTTAAGGAATGGTTCCAGATCATCCTTGGTACGGAGGTTTGGTTGCTCAAGATATGACGACGCAAAACTGAAACCACAGCTCGGTTGGTCGTAATCTACTTGCGAATCGAAGAAGACATAGCGGTACTCCCCGTGGTGACCTGGTTTTGGATAGTTGAGGGCAACCCGAGCCAGGGGAATTCGTGCAATGGCCAGCCAGCAGAGTGTGCGATGTAAAACCAGGGAGAAGTGTTCTATTGCATATACACTCTTGAGTTCCGCATCAGGGTCAAGCGTCACCGTCCACTCGAGTTCGGATTTTGTAATTTGTGGCCGCAATGGCGAACCGATAACGTTGAGAAAATCGACATAGAGATCAAGCGACTCCCCAATGGTTTCACCATTTACAATCGTATTGCACAGCATCCGAAAGGTACCGGGGCGTTGTGGTTGGCTCAAAAGGCCGTAGCACTCATCTTGAAGGACTAACGCCAATTCAGGACTCAGACGGGCCATTTGGGTAAAGGAAACTCTAAACCCCGGGTGTTTTAGGCCATTTGGGGAAATTCCACAGTTTCTGAGGATCTGGTCAACATCATGACCAGCTCTTTCTGCGCCCACCAACATGTTTCTTACGAAGACGGACGCAATAGTGGTTGATTTCATACCGATCCATTGGCGCCGGTTTAGCGTAACCAAAAGTCTATTTCTTTTTAGTCGCGAGTGTCACGATGCCAGGTGTAGTTTCTCCAATAAGAGACGTGGGCATTTCTTTCAATCATGTCCGGAAATAAAATAGGGAGGCTGTTGTCACGACAGGGACGGCGTAGTCGGCCAGGGCATGGCTGAGCAACGAATCGATATACGCGGCAGAACTTGGGGAGAGACATGCCGAATCGAGCGTTGAAAGACCCGGATGCCCTGGCGGAATACCGGGTTGCGATCACGTTTAGCGCACACCTGACCAGAGTGTTGGCGGACCAGCTTCCAGAAGACGTCTCGCTCAATCAGGTCAGGGTTCTGGCGGAGGTTTTAGAATCCGCATCCAGGAAAGAAGTGTTGGAGATGCGCGACCTGGTGGCGAGGTTAGGTCTCGGGAAGAGCTCCGTGTCTCGCTATGTAGCCAGCCTGACCAACCGCGGATATGGAGGAAAGTCCGGCCTGGATTTGCTGGTGCAGGTCGAAGACCCTAACGACGGTCGAGTCAGGCGGGTTGTACTGTCTCCAAATGGTGTGGCGTTGGGCGCGGTTGTTGGTGAAGCCATGAGGGAAGCACTGCTGGTTCACAAACAACGGGTGATCGACTACATCCAGGAGCGCTCAAACTACATATCAGTGCTTGCTGGCCTGGACCAGGACGCAAAAGTTGCGGTGTATGAAATTCGCTGCCCATTCTCGATGGGACTCTATCGGTCAATCGTTCTCAAAATGATCAGCAATCCGAACTATCAGGTCTTCTTCAGCGAACTCGTTGACCTCACGAACACACCGGAGATCGAAATAGATGACCGCTCGATAGCAGCAGCGATCGATACGGTTAAATCAACACCAGAGTCGATGCGGCGAAAAATGGTTTTCCTCGTGGGTGAAGGGGCAAAGTACAGCCCCATCGCGAACATGCAGACGGCATTTGAGATTGAAGGCCTTCCTCTCCTGACGGCTGCTTCCTCCTGGGATGAGGCACGCGAGCATCTCGGTGTTTCAAAAGAATGGGCTGTGTCCGGGATGGAGCCTCTGGTCATCCAGTAACAGTTCCAAAACTGAAACTAGTTAAAGCTGTCTCACGATTTGGGAATCAGCTTCTGGCGTTTTCCAGGTTTGTGCTCCTGGGGTGCCACGAGTTCCCCTCGCAGGATGGGGACCTCAGCAGGAGCGGAAATGCCCAATCTGACACGGTCCGTACCTGCGTCCGTTATAACGATTCGGATAGAGTCTCCGATGCAGATCGCTTCACCGACACTTTGGATGAGTTCGATCATGTTCTATCCAGGAGCTGGTAGTTCAGGTTGGCGCGCATCGTCACACATCTGACGACGCAGAGCCACAAAGTTTCACATCTGCAACTAAATGATTAAACGGCAGAGGCTCGTATGAGCCTTACCGAGTTTGTTATACAAGTACGTCGACCAATGCGTTAGGCTATGGCTGTGCAGTTTGCACACCTGAGATGGCGAACGGGAAATTGGTGCAAATCCAATACTGACCTCGCAACGGTGATCGAGTGATCGCCAGCACGATGCCACTGTCGAACGATGGGAAGGCGCTGGAAGTCGAAACTCGAAAGTCCGGAGACCGGCCACTCAGTTCCCCTTTTCAACCGCTCGGGGACTAGCGGTCTGCGGAGTCATTTAATGAACATATCTGTTCGATCTCTCCTCATTCTTGCAGGACTCTCACTGCTGGGCGTTGTCACCCACATGGTGCCTCATGAAATGGGTGTTTCCACGGTTGGTGCGGTGAGCATGCTGGGTGCGGCTTATCTGCCACGATCCCTCATCGTCATCCCTGCGTTAGTGACCGTCTTGATCGTGGACACGATTAACGGGTTTTACGCTGCACCTGCTATGGGATTTGTATACCTAGCCCATCTGGCGGGTGTTCTTGCGGTTCGTCCGTTCCTGTCATCCACCTCTGTGCGTACTGTGGCGCTTGCGTCGGCTGTGAACGCGCTGGTGTTCTACCTGATTTCACATCTGACACCCATGGCGATGGGGTTCTATCCCGCAACTGTTGAAGGCTGGGTCAGCTGTTACGTAAACGGCCTGCCATTCCTGTGGCGGGGTATTTTCGCGAACCTGGTTTTCGGAGGCGCGGCTTTCAGCGCAATCTGGCTGGTTGGAGAAGTCCGTGCGCGTCGTCTCTTTGCTACCCAGCGCAACTGACATTGTTGTTGCTCTGGGGGCTGCGGAAAACCTGGTTGGTGTCAGTCACAGCTGCAGCGGCAGCTGGGGTCATCTTCCGAAACTGACCAGTACCTGGCTAGATCTCGAGGCACCGAGTGTCGAAATAGACCAGCAGGTTCGAAACGCCAGTCGGCCGTTGTATGAACTTGATGTTGTGACGCTTGAGCGACTGGCGCCAGATGTTGTGATCAGCCAGTCGCTTTGCGATGTTTGCGCTGTCCCCTCGGGTGATGTCATGCAGGCAGTGACGTCGTTGCCCGGAAACCCCGACCTCGTTGATCTCACCCCAAACCGATTGGGCGAGATTCCGGATTGTTTCGTCGAGGTGGGGTCCGCGATAAGGCGGGATGCTCAAGCGGCCGCATTGGTCGAGTGTTGGCATGAAACATTCGGCGCGTACTGCAGCAGGTTTGCGGGACAGGGGCTTCGCGTGGCTTTCCTCGACTGGCTGGATCCACCCTTTATTGCGGGCCATTGGATACCCGACATGCTCGAATGGCTTGGGGTAGAACCTGTTCTTGGATTCTCGGGTAAGCCGTCCTACACGGTGACGTGGGAAGACATCCGGGAAGCCGACCCGGATCTGATTGTGGCAGCCTGTTGTGGCTTCGAGGTTACAAGGACGGTCTCGGAGGCCGTGGACCATGCGATGCCGATTGTCTGTTTAGACGGCCATGAGCTGTTTAACCGTCCAGGCCCGGCATTGATCCCGAGCCTGGCGTGTTTGTCAGAAGCCATCGAAAAAACGTATGGCTGATCGGTCAGTTTGGCAGACGCACAGAATTGCGTGTGAGGCCGGACGGGCGTCCTATGTGGACCCAGATACCGGCTACCAGGTATTCACGCGAGTTGGTCTCCTGGCACGCGGTCAATGTTGTGGCGCTGGATGTCGTCATTGCCCGTATGCTCATGAGGCGGTTGATCCAGGGCGGCGTGCAGAGGTGATCCAGCAGGCTGCCTGGCTCACGAAGTGTCGACCTCCGCCTGCAGAGAGGCTGAACCTTCTATTCTGGAGCGGAGGGAAAGACAGTTTTCTCGCCTATCGGGCTCTCCAGAGCGAGGATGCAGGGAATACTGTTCTCCTGACGACATTTGACGCAGCTACGGGAGTCATCGCTCACCAGGGCATCCACATCGACGTTGTTGTGGCGCAAGCAAAATATCTCGACGTAGCGCTGATTGGTGTGCCGCTGCATGCGGGCAGAAGTTACATGGAACACCTGCTCCCTGCCTTCAAGCTGGTCCCTAATTGTTCGTCCTTGAGTTTTGGTGATCTCCACCTGGAGCACATCAGGCGATGGAGAGAACGTGAATTCGGTTCCCATGGAGAAACCGGTAAATTGCACCTTTTGTTCCCCCTGTGGAATGTTCCATATGACTCGCTCCTGGACGAGTTGGAGCGGTCGGGTGTGTGTTGTCTTGTCAGTTCGGTGGCTGAGCCGGATTCAGGTGTGTCGGTGGGTGAAGTTTTTGATCGGACGCTGGTCGCACGTTTACCAGAAGGTATAGATGCCTTTGGTGAGAATGGAGAGTTCCATACCCGTGTAGTACTTGAATAGCGTTGCAGTCCTGGTTTGAGTCTGTATAAAATGACTGACCGTCAGTCAATTTGTATCGGCCATGTTTATCGGAATGAACCACATCGCGCTCACCGTGCGTCACCTCGAGGCGTCCATCCGTTTTTACCAGCTCGCTTTCGGCATGATCCCTTTCGGCGCCCGCAAAGGGGATGGCCTGGTTCAGCCGCTGGTTTCGCCAGGCCTCAGGGATCAGATCACACTGGTTCAGACAGGAGCAACGGGAGAGCTCGGACGTGGCCTCGGTCAACCCGGTGAACAAGGGGGTATCGAGCATTTCGGCTTTGCGTTGAGCCCGTGGGTCAACCTCGAGAAAGTCAGAGATCGCGTGGAACGGGCAGGGGGTAAATTCGTCGCTGAAACCAGCATCGGGCCAGGCATTCCCTCGCTTTTCTTCTCGGATCCGGACGGATACGTCATTCAACTGACGCGCTTTCCCAGACGAGTGTCTGTCTACGTTCTGTATTTACGTATCAAGCGGTGGCTTGGCAGGTAAGGCGAAGACAAGACAGCTATGGCTTCCGGGTTTTCGTATAATCAGAAAGAAAGCGCCAGCAAAGCGGATGGCCGAAAAAACACGAAAACGCGTACATGGTATCGATCGTCGCCAGGCGCTGGTCGATGCCGGTCTGGTATTGCTCGCGTCATCTCAAACCGAACCGAAGGTCGAAGACGTAACAAGCGCAGCGGGAACCGCAAAGGGTACGTTTTACACCTACTTCGCTTCGTGGGATGCGTTTCTGGCGGAGGTCAGAGTCTCTCTGTTAACGGACTATGCCAACGAGATGCAGGAACGCATGGGGAATGTGAACAAGCGCAGCTACTGGCGTTACCTCGAACAGGAAGTCATCCACTACATACGGTGGACCAAGGAGCAGGACCTGCTTCATCAGCGCGTCTTCCATGCGGGTTCGACAGACGAGATCCCACCTGGGGTTTCTGCCAGCCGGGTGATCGAGGACACGATTCAACGAGGCGTTTCAATGGGGCTCGTTCGCCAGGGTCTAAAGATGCACATCATAGCCCCCCTCGTTTTTCAGACCGTCCACGGTGCAGCTGCTTTGGCTACACCGACGACCATCGACGAAGTCGGTCGAGCGGCAGCAGGTTTCATTCGCGCAGCCCTGGAGCAAAAACCCGGGAAGTAATCCAGTCCACGCACAGGGCTAGCCGAGCTCCCGCATGACTCTGGGTTCTGATGTCCGAACGATTGCAATTTACGCCCTGCCGTTCACGGGCGGCGCAGTTATGCTTTTTGTCATCCAGTTTTTCTTTCTCAAATACGCGACCGACGTATTGCTGTTATCCCCCGCTGCGGTCGGGATGGTGTTTGCGTTGTCGAAAGTTTTTGATGCTGTCACCGACCCCCTGATAGGGACGCTGAGTGATCAATCGCGGACAAAAGGTGGTCGCAAGCTGTGGCTGTTTGGAGCGACACCATTGCTTGCTGTGAGCTTTTACTTCATATGGTCCCCACCGACACAGAACACGCTGATCTGGGTGAGTGTTTCGCTTATCGCGTTCTACGTGAGCTTTACCGCGTACAACATCCCGCACCTGGCGCTTGCTGCTGAACTGGGTTCCAACCCGCACCGTAAAACCCGCTTGTATGGGGCGCGGCAAATGGTGGAGACCGTTGGCATGCTTGTGGCTTTCATTCTGATTCAGGCTATCTCGGATCACCCGGATCCAGGACATTTTGCGACCGGACTGATGTTGGCTATGGCGCTGGGCATGGGTTTACTCATGTTAGGCACGCCGGTCTTCATCAGGGAGAGAGTGACGCATGCCCATCAACGAGCGCTTGTTCCGTCCGTTTCCGAAATCAGGGGTAGTTCGCAAATCACACGCCTGCTCTGGGTCTGGTTCTGGGTGTTTGCAGCGATCAGCAGCCTCGGAATCATGGGACCTTATGCAGCTGAGTACATCCTTCAACGGCCAGACCTGATCGCCATATTGCCGGGTGGTTTTGTCGTCGCAGGATTTCTCTCTATACCCATCTGGATCACGCTGGCCGGGCGCCTCGGCAAAACCCTCGTGTTTCAGCTTGGTCTTATTGGCGGCGCCATGCTGTTGCTGACGCTTTTGTGGATACCAGCGACAGACACCTTCTTGTTTGTCGCTTTGATCGCGGGCTGCGGCGTATTTCTCTCCGCACCGTCCGTGTTGGGGCCTTCTTTGTTGGCGGATGCGGCTCAGCAGAGCGCGACGAAAGGTGAGCCAGAACGCCAGGGATTCTATTTTGCGCTCTTTGTGCTCTCAGGGAAGGTGGGTGCTGCCGTCATCACCGGATTAATCGGCGTTCTTATTGCCGCTATAGGGTATGTGCCGAACGAGGTTCAAAGTCACGAGGTCCGCACGAATCTCCTCTACATCCTCGTTGGCCTGCCGGTGTTTGGATGCCTGATCGGTTTTTCGTTTATGAGACGAGCCGATGCGTCAGCTCGTTCAACGTCTCCGGGCAAGCTCTAGTGAGGTTCACGCTTAACGTCAACGCTTCTGCCTGACTCGTCTCAGTCAGGTAGCCAGCTTCCATGAAAGCCCTGCGGCACCCTGGCAGGTAGATGAATCCGTGCAACCGGATCATCCTCGAGGTGACATGCGCTTAGAATATGAATCTCAGATTCACTTGTCTCCGTATTGTTGACCCAGCACAGTAAATAGCCGTCATCTTCGTCAATCGCACCTTCTGAAGGTGCGAATACTGCTTCTCCGGTGACAAAACCATCGGGGAACCTGTGCAGAACAGACGTGCCTTTCACGAGATCATACTTGCGCAAACTGTTCATTCTGGCGATGTCCCAGTCAGCGATTGCAGCTTGCCTCGTTTTGCCTGCACCGAACTCAGATGTATAACCGTACCTGTATGCAAGTCCTGCTCGTTCGTCCGGTACACGAGGGAATTCAACCACGCGGTCGTCTAGTTGTGTTTCGTAGACCATTTCTGATTTCTGGTCGATCCTCCATCGATACAGCTCGGGCGGTGCCGTGGGGGCGTCTACTTTGAAAGCGTGGGCCTGTCTGCAGACATCGATCACAATTTCATCGCCATCTTCGTATGCGTTCATTGAATGGCCCACATAACTGGGCTCGATCTCATACCAGACCACATCGTCGTTGGAACCATCACGAGGCATGACCCCGAGCCTTGCACCATAGTCGTCGTCCCATCTGACCGGAATTGCAGTAGGGCCTCCACGCTCCAGATCCCATATGAGGGGTAAATCCATGAAAACGACGTAGTTACGCGTGATGTTGAAATCGTGTGCCATGGTGGGGCCCTTGACCGTGATTTCGCTCGACTGGATAAGTTCTCCCGCTGCCGAGACGCGATGGTAAGTAATGTAGGGAGGGAACACGCTGTAACCAAAAAAGAGCATCTCGCCTGTGATGGGGCATATCTTTGGGTGTGCTGTCATCGCAGTGTTCAGCTTGCCCTCGAAATCGTACAGTCCAGCTGTGTCCAGTTCTGGTGAGACTTCGACGGGGAGGTGCGTCTCTTCAAGCGCTAGAATTTTGCCTGCATGCGCAACGACATGTGTATTCGCTGGCGACATCCTCAGGTCAGACAGCCTGGGCCTCCGTCCCGCCAGCTCTTCTTCATACCAGGGCGAGCGAACATAGCGATTGCGGTACCAGGTCGCGCACCCGTCTCGGAGCTCAACACCATGAATCATGCCGATACTCAGAAACCAATGTGTGCTCGTTCCGCTAAGCGGGTTCGAACCATTTCTGAAGAGTCGCCCGTTAAGATCCTGAGGTATTTGACCGGTGACCTTTAAGTTGCACGAGGTTACTTCCTCTTTGGTAGGTGCGTACTGATCGGTCAGCCACCAGCGGTTTTCGTCGACAGACATAATCTGCTCCTTTGTACTCAGCTTTCATTCGCAGAGTGCCGATGGTTTGGTATTAAGTCCAATCGAATATTCGACTGGAGGCATTCCTTGTGGTTATATCTATATCTTGCTCACGAGAAGGTTTACTCCGTGTCTACGATCATTACGGACCTGCGGAAACTTCGTCAGATTGTGGTGATCTCTCAGGTCGGCACTTTGACAGCAGCAAGTCAGATCCTGGCCGTGACTCAACCAGCGCTCACCAAAAGTGTCGCCAATGTTGAGTCAATGCTTGGTACCAAACTGTTCACGCGCGTTCCTCATGGTGTTCGGTTGACTGAAGCCGGTGAGGAGTTTGTGAGTGGAGCGAAACGCATGCTCGCAGATGCTGAGGACCTGGCAGAGCGTGTGCAGGGGTATCAGAAACTCTGGAGGGGGCGTTTGCGAATTGGTGTCGCGCCACTTGCTTATCACCCGCTACTCGATCGACTGGTTGGCAGCTTCGCAAAGGAGAATCCCGCGCTCGCGATGGAGATGCATGGTGGAACAATCGAAGAGATCTATTCCCTTCTCGAGGGACGAGGCGTGGAGATTGCACTCGGATGGACAGATGCTGTTGAAGAATGGCCTGACGTCCGGTCCCAATCGCTAGGGCGGCTCGATATGCTATATATGGCAAGGCGTAAACACCCGGCGACGAACCTGAAGTCGGTTACGGAAGTCGACCTCCTTCAGTATCCAGTCGTTTCTCCGTCAGACCCGCTAACCAGTGCAACACTGACCGGCCTTTACGTGAGAAATGGTCTCCCACCACGAACTGCTCAATATCAGTGTGACGACTTTGAGACGACAAAGCGGATAGTGCGCAGCACCGATGCGGTTGCGCTTGTTCTTTCGGCCGGGAAGATGGGAAACAGCGTGGGACGAGAGTTTCATGTGTTCGACCAACTTCATGCACTTCAGGTGAACATGGGCATCGCGTATGCGAAATCACAGCCGCTGTCTCCAGCATCCCAGGCGTTTTGTGACCATGCAATGAGTTTCGAGTGGGTGTCGTAAGCGTTACATCCGGTGACTGTTTCCGGAAAGCGCAATGACAATCGCGGTCATCACCAACAAGATCAGGGCGGTGTAGCGGATTGTGACGGGCGGATGGCGTATACGTGGCGTTGTAGAGAAGCTCAAAGAAACCTACGGTTACTGTGTCAGGGCGAAAGGAATCAGGATGCGAGTAGACACTGATCTCATATGCGAAGAACGTAAACGTCGTGCGTGGAGCCAGGAGCACCTTGCGAGCGTTGCTGGATTAGGATTGAGGACTGTGCAGCGGATCGAGTCTTCCGGAAACGCTTCGTTCGAATCAGTCTCGGCTCTTGCGTCTGTATTGGAAGTCTCTGTTGAGGATCTATGTATCGCAGAAGAGGCGACACACCCTTTATGGCGCCCTCGCTCAGCGTCCAGGCTCAAGGCAGTGGTTGCCGGTTCAGTTCTTATCGCCGCTGCACTACTGGCTCTCAATCGGACTGCCCTGGCCGAACAGGATGTGTTGCTGGATGTCGACGCCGTGGTAAATGGTGAGCAGCAGACGGAAGCCCGAATACTCAATCGCGCGGGCGAAAACACCGAGCTTATGATCTGGAAGGACTACCGATTGCACATCACGCCGGCAGTTCTGGACAACGGTGATGTTCGTATGACTCTAAACCTTCAAAAACTGGATGGGGGCCAGTACGTTCAGGTCGCCGGTCCACGAATTGTCACTCCCAATGGGCAGCAAGCGACGATTAAGTCTGGTTGGCAGAACGGAGACTCAATTGTCATCGAGATCACACCGACCATCCAGGCAGATACCGGCGAGAGCTAGCTGAAGTTCACCTCCAGTTTTAGTGCACGATCTCCACATCGTATTCCGGGATCGTCATAGTTGGACCGGTCGGTTTCGAATAACGATGCGGCAACGCATCCTGAACTCGAATTGCCATGTTCTTTAGGTGACCTGTCCAGGATCTCCGCTTGATTTGCCGCAGTGTATCGATCTGTGCTGGTTGGAGAGCGTCTTTGATTTTCACCAGCATTAGCAGGTGCATTTTCTTTACACGGGCTTCGTGCTGCAGAACACTGTCGAGTGCCTGCTCAACGTTTTTAACCTGGATTGGTTGTGCGCCCAATGCGTCATCCAGCGAGGCTTTGGCTTCCTCGAGATTCCATTCGACGGCAACAATGCCGGATTGAAACTCCTGTACCAGCTCAATGATCTCGTTTTTCTGTGACTCATTGAGCTCGAGCTTAGCCCGATTCCGCATGATCATTTCCGGAGTAAAAAGATTACGCTCGAACGTCGATTCCTGCGCCCAGTGTGGTGCGAGTGGAAGTTGCTGTGAACGTTGTGGATCCATAAAGATCAATTCTTCCGTAATGACCTCCTGGGCTACCGCTGTGACTGCTGTGATAGAAAAAACTACGCAAATGAATGCTGTGAGGTATCGCATGGTCTTGTCCTCTATTCGGGTAATGATTGCATGAAACGTCGTGACGAATAACGTAACAACGCGTCGGTATCCGACTGCCAATAGGTGGTTTTGGTTAGCTCGATTGCAAGTTCAGCCTCGTCAGAAGGTGAAGACAGGAAAAGGCTGAACACGAGCGCCAGGCAGGCCGCGGCAGCAACCATCGGCAATGTGGGTGTCTTTCTTTCAGTAGCTGCATCGAATGAGATTGGATCGTATTGGGATAGGCGGCGCTCATAGTATTGAGTGACATCGTCCTTCAACGTTTGGTCGCTCTGCATTGTCTAACCTCGTCTTCAGTTTTTGCTTCGCTCGATGGTAGTGGGTTCGAACTGTGCCGATGGTGGTTTGGAGTACGCCAGCACACTCTTCGAGCGTCAGATCGCGATAAAACACCAGGAACACAACGTCTCGCTGCATGGGGCTCAGTGATTCCATTGCTTGTGCTATCTGAGAATCTTCACCAACGTAATGTATGTCATCGACTTCTTCGGCCACAGGGACTAGTAAAGCCCGGTTTCTGCGTCGCATTTCAAGTGCTGTTATCCGGATCACACCGAAAAGCCACGACCTCAATGTTGAGCGCTCGTCAAAACGGGCCTTACCCTCCAACACCTTCAGGTAGACAGACTGCAGCACGTCATCTGCCATATCCCTGTCATAATTTGTACACACAAGTGCCCAGGAGGCAGCGTCGGCGTGAAGAGGGCGCAACATTTCAACAAGGCGTCGACGTTTGCGCACGAATCGTTCCCATGTTACCTATCTGTTAGTGTCCGCAGGCTTCAGTTGATATGACAACAAACTGCAAGATTTAATGACCGACCGACTAACCAACGTTAACACCGCGAAGTACGAGGAAGGCAAGTCGACCAGGAAAGAGGAGGCTTCGTTCCGATTTCTCGACCTCAGCGGTCATCACCTGGGTGTGCGAATCGAGGAGACACCGCCGGGAGCAACAACCAGCCATCATCACTACCACACAGCAGAAGAAGAACACGTTCTCGTTCTTGAAGGCGAGGCAACGCTGCATCTCGGCGATGAAGCGATCGAACTCACCCACGGCGATCACGTCTGGTTTCCTGCTGGAGAAGCCGTCGCGCACCACATCGAGAACACGTCCGGTGCAGCTTTCCGGTTCCTTGTCTTCGGTGAACGCAAGCAGGATGACGTTGTGTTCTACCCCAAAGGGGAGGTGCTGCTGGTGAAATCATCAGACGGTTTTAAGACGTATAACTACAAAGAAGGAGAGACTGACGGCTGACTGGTAGCTGCTAGAACCACGACAACTATGAGGCGGTTTCACTGGGGTCGTTGAACCGGTAAAAGCGAAGTGGCGTATTACGAATTTCCGGTGACCTGAAGGGATAGGACTTTCCGAATAGTCTGAAGTAGCCGACATACCCGATGTCCTCACCACCGGCGTGGATCCCAGCCTGATGTGACGCAAAATTGTGTGTCTCGATGAACCCCAGATTGAAGACCCGTCCGCGACCGAGGGAGGCGCGGTCCCGCTCGTCGGCCAGTCGTGAAAGCAACCGGCGGCCCCGATAATCTTCTCGAACGAAACTTTTGTACCCGTACACGTATGGGTGTTCTATGGCGACCCACAGGCCATCGCCATGAGGTGCGGTGGTGAACGACGCCCAGATAAATCCGACCATTTTGTCGCCGTCAAAAGCCGCCGCGCAGATATCTCCGCGCTCAAGGGCTGCTTCAACGAAGTTGACGTCCAGGTGCGCAGGCAGTTCAAGAGTTGCTTTAAGATGTTCTTCCCCGCTCG
>JANQFF010000369.1 GCA_028277965.1 Pseudomonadales bacterium | reverse complement strand
ATCAAAGATCACGACCCCCGGCGGGGCCATGTGCTTCGCCGGTACACCTACAGGGGTATCCGCTTTCAGGCGGGGAATGGATGGTATCGCGTGAGCGAGGAAGTCGGTGACTACCTCAAAGGGGTGCACCAGCGGGCCAACGATTCTCACTCCCCGCTTGCGTTTGACGTGTGCACTGAGAAAGAAGCCCGGGCGATCGATAAAAAGGAGGCGTTGCAGGAGCAACCCAAACGACCCGCTGACCAAGCCCGCAGGGTCGTCGCGCGTGATGACCAGAAACAACGCTCGAGCAGCGAGATGCCCGAACCGAAGCAACCGACCAGCGACAGCCAAGACAAACAGCAAAAACTCGGCAACTAACCAACGATTTTAGACGCGCAGCATCATGTACGCCACAGTAGCAGACCTCCGGCACGAAGGTGTGACCCAGGCGATGGCCTCTGACGAGCGACTCGCCGGGCTGATCGACGAGGCGAGCCGAGCTATTGACCGGATCACGGGATGGTTCTTCGAACCTCGGGAGATGACACTGCGCCTGGATGGCAGAGGTGCACCGACCATCGAGCCTCCAGTGCCGCCTATTGCGCTCTATTTGCTCACGGAAGATGGCGAAGAGGTCTCCCTCTCCCCGGATAACCTGATTGTTATCGGCAGTCCTGTGCAGGCCGGGTTCTATTCGCCTCGGCTCACACGCTGCAACGGTTCCATCTTTCCAATGGGCAAGGGCAATGTCTTGGCCACCGGCCATTGGGGGTATACCGAGGAGGATGGCAGTCCCCTCGGTCGTACGCCACTCGGCATCCGGCGGGCGTGCATGATGCTGGTGATGCGGCATTTGCCACTGCTCGGTGACGAGGATGGCATTTCCGAAGTGCGCAACCGTTGGCGGATCCTCGAGGAGAAGACCAGGGACCAATCCTACAAGCTCGACCGGCTCAACGCGTACAGTGATACCACGGGCGATCCAGAGGTCGATCGGGTCTTACTGCAGTATCGTCGCCCATCCGGGCTTGGGGCAATATGATGCGCGGCAGGCTCATCTTCCCGTTTTTAGCTGAAGTCTATCGGCTTAATACCTCGTCCACTGCGGCAACTGATCCAGATGGCCCTGGACCGTTGACCAGTGGTTACGATGATGATTTCAAGGAATCAGTACTCGTCGATCCGGATGGGGATGGTGTGGGCACACGAGTTCGCCTGGAGCACAGCCCTGTACGCATCCCGTGTCAGGTCGAGCCAGAGGTCTTTGACCAACTGCGGATGTATGCCTCGGGTAATGCAGCGCGCTCAAACATTGAGCTGGTGTTTCACTTTAAAGATCTGGAACAGATGGGGCTTGTCGATGTCGGATCAGGAGAAGCGCTCATTCGCTCTGGCGATCGGTTGTCTGGCATCTATGATAAACACGAAGCGTTGGTGCAGAGCATACGGACGCCTCCAGGGCTCTATGTCCGAGAGGCGCGTCCCATTGGATTCGGTCTCAATCGAGCTCTACCCAGACGCAATCTACTGCTGGTTTCCTTTGCAGACAGACCACAGGGAACAAGAGGTACAGTATGACCAGCGTGAAGAAGACTGGGGATTGGGCCCGGGCCAGGAGATTGCTCGCTTCGGGCCCTGCTAGGCTCAAGACTGCCGTTGGCACGGTATTCCGCCAAGAGGCACAAGATCTCAGAAAGAAGATCGTCCAGGGGATTACGAGTCAGACACCTGGAGGGGAGGCCTTCAAACCACTCTCACACTTGACCATTGCGGCGCGTCAGTATTCCGGGTTTCGGGGGTCCAAGGCGCTCATCAGAAGTACGCGTTTTCGCAGGGCGATTGCGGCTATCGTAAAAGGTGACACCGCTTTTATCGGTATTCCCAAAAAGATTCGAGGCAAGGGCGGTACCTCGATGCTCGATGTGGCCAAGCTCAACGAATTCGGCTCAGAACCAATTGTCATCCCCATGTCAGCTGGGATGCGCCGGTACCTATTTGGACTGCTTCGGGCGGCTGGTAAAAAGCCCACGGGGGGTTCTGGCAAAGGAATTGTGGTTGTGCAAATCCCAGCGCGACCTTTTCTGAAACCGGTATTCAACAAGTTCAAGAAGAACGCACGACATCGATTTATCAACCGCATCTCAAAAAGGATGATGTACGGCCGTGGCTAGCAACCAAACCCCAAGACCAGATCTTTGTCTGGAGACGGATTTAACCCGGTTGGTGCGGATCCTACTGCATAGGCTCAAAGCCCATCTTCTCGAGAACACCAGTATCTCTGTGTCGGTAGACTACGATGACACTGTTGCCGATGGGCTCAATATCGTCGCCGTATCAAAACTGCCGTCGTTGGTGCTCTCTGGTCCCAGGCTCGTTGAAAACCGGTTCTACTCCACTAACACCAAGCGCACGAAACTCGTGGAAAACACGGATGACGTGCTTCAATACGGCCCGCCACTTACCGTGGATCTCCGTTTTAGGCTCACCGCGGTTTCTGACCGCACCGTTGAGCTGCTGAATCTGATGGCTGCAGTGGCGACCTTTTTGAACCGTCATCGTTGGA
>JANQFF010000366.1 GCA_028277965.1 Pseudomonadales bacterium | reverse complement strand
GTTGAGGGTGTAGGTGGGCGTCCCGGCGGTGTTGTCCGCCAGGTTGAAGCTCTCGTCGTTCAGCAGGTTTGCGAAGCTGTACAGGCCATCCCTATCGGTGAGGATTGATAAGCTCAGGCTGTCGCCGTTCGGATACACAGCGGACAGGGTTACTTTGACACCGGGTAAGGAGGGTTCGTTCGCATCTTGGATGCCGTCATTGTTCCGGTCGAGCCAGACGTAATCGCTGACCGCAGCCGGATCGACGTAGTAACCGAAGTCGGCGGTGTCGTTGGAAGCGCCGGAGATGGTCACCGAGTACGGGTCGCTCTGGCTGTTGTTGTTGCTGCCGGGTGAACCCCCGGTGCTGTGCCAGTATCCGGTGAGTAGGTTGTATTTGTCAGTTACATCGACGGTGTATGTGCCGTCTGGCAAACCTGTGAAGCTGAAATCGCCGGAGGGGTTTGTCTGGGTGGTGGCAAGGATATTTCCATTGCTGTCAAGCAGATCAACGGTCACGTTTTCGAAGCGTCCGGTTTCGCCGCCTTCCAAAGTGCCATCGGCATCCGTATCGTTCCAGATGGTGCCGCTCAGAGTGTTGGGTGTGTTGTCCACATAGCCGAAGTCCTGGTCCAGGTTGATCTCACCGGCGGTCAGGGTGACGCTGGATTCGTTGTTGCCCGGGGAAGCGGTGTCCGGATCGATCGTGTTTGCCAGGCCAGTCCCGTTGTTGGGCAGAGTTGTGGTATCCACCTGGACGACGTAATCACCTGCGGGTAAGTTGCCGAAGTAGTAGTTGCCATTTTCATCTGTGGTTGTGACAGTGACCAGCGTGTCATTGATATCGTATTCACCGTCGCTGTTATTGTCCTGATAAAGACGCACAACCACGCCTTCCAATCCTTCGCCGGGATCGAGATCATTACCCCCGTCACGGTCGAGGAAGATCGTATCCCCGATCAAACCATCGCCAGCATTGTGACTAAGCGGTTTGTAGCCGAAATCCTGGAAGCTGTTGCCGTTGCCTGCGCTGACAGTGACAGTATTTTTATTGTTACAGGTGCCGCAAGGCTGGCCGCCATCATTGCTGTTGTCCGGGGTGCTGTTTTGGAATAAACTAGCAAGTACATTCTCGGTATCGTTGACCCAGACGGTATACGTGCCATCAGGCAGGCCGGGGAAATTGTATTGACCATTCTCATCTGTGATGGTCGTGGCGATGACATTTCCGCTAGCATTCAAGAGAGCCACTGTGACCCGGGGGATACCGGGTTCGCCGCCATCCAGGTCTCCATCGCCATTTGCATCGATGAAGATCTGGTTACCGATAGTGTTGCTGGCACCAGTGGGCTGGTAACC
>JANQFF010000361.1 GCA_028277965.1 Pseudomonadales bacterium | reverse complement strand
GCCAACGATTCTCACTCCCCGCTTGCGTTTGACGTGTGCACTGAGAAAGAAGCCCGGGCGATCGATAAAAAGGAGGCATTGCAGGAGCAGCCCAAACGGCCCGCTGACCAAGCCCGCAAGGTGGTCGCCCGGGATGACCCGAAACAACGCCCGAGCAGCGACATACCGGAACTGAAGAAACCGGTCAGCGAAGCTCAAGACAAACAGCAAAAACTCGGCAACTAGCCAACGATTTCAGACGCAGGATCATGTACGCCACAGTAGCAGACCTCCGGTACGAAGGCGTTACCCAGGCGCTGGCCTCTGACGAGCGACTCGCCGCGCTGATCGATGAGGTAAGCCGGGCCATTGACCGGATCACGGGATGGTTCTTCGAACCTCGGGAGATGACATTGCGTCTGGATGGCAGAGGTGCGCCGACCATCGAGCCGCCGGTGCCGCCTATCGCGCTCTATCTTCTCACGGCAGATGGCGAAGAGGTCTCTCTTTTCCCCGACCACCTGGTGGTCATCGGCAGTCCTGTACAGGCCGGGTTCGATTCGCCTCGGCTCACACGCTGCAACGGTTCCATCTTTCCAATGGGTAAGGGCAATGTCTTGGCCACCGGCCATTGGGGGTATACCGAGGAGGATGGCAGTCCCCTCGGTCGTACGCCGCTCGGCATCCGGCGGGCGTGCATGATGCTGGTGATGCGGCATTTGCCACTGCTCGGTGACGAGGATGGCATTTCCGAAGTGCGCAACCGTTGGCGGCTCCTCGAAGAGAAGACCAGGGACCAGTCCTACAAGCTCGACCGGCTCAATGCGTACAGTGATACCACGGACGATCCAGAGGTCGATCGGGTCTTGCTGCAGTATCGTCGCCCATCCGGGCTTGGGGCAATATGATGCGCGGCAGGCTCATCTTCCCGTTTTTGGCTGAGATCTGTCGGCTCGACACCTCAGCGACTGCGGCAACTGATCCGGATGGCCCAGGACCGTTGACCAGTGGTTACGATGATGACTTTAAAGAATCAGTACTCGTCGATCCGAATAGCGATGGTGTGGGCACACGAGTTCGCCTGGAGCACAGCCCGGTACGCATCCCGTGTCAGGTCGAGCCAGAGGTCTTTGACCAACTACGGATGTATTCCTCGGGTAATGCAGCGCGCTCAAACATTGAGCTGGTGTTTCACTTCAAAGATCTGGAACAGATGGGGCTTGTCAATGTCGGATCAGGAGATGCGCTCATTCGCTCTGGCGATCGGTTGTCTGCCATCTATGATAAACACGAAGCGTTGGTGCAGAGCATTCGGATGTCTCCAGGGCTCTATGTCCAAGAGGCGCGTCCCATCGGATTCGGTCTCAATCGAGCTCGATCCAGGCGCAACCTGCTGCTGGTTTCCTTTGCAGACAGACCACAGGGAACAAGAGGTACAATATGACCAGCGTGAAGAAGACTGGGGACTGGGCCCGGGCCAGACGATTGCTAGCGACGGGGCCCACCAGGCTCAAGACCGCGATCGGAACCGTATTCCGCCAAGAGGCACAGGATCTCAGAAAGAAGATCGTTCAGGGGATTACCAGTCAGACACCTGGAGGTGAGGCCTTCAAACCTCTCTCGCCGTTGACCATTGCGGCGCGTCAGTATTCCGGGTTTCGGGGGTCAAAGGCACTCATCAGAAGTGCGGCTTTTCGCAAGGCGATTACGGCTATCGTAAAAGGTGACACCGCTTTTATCGGTATCCCCAAAAAGGTTCGAGGCAAGGGCGGTACCTCGATGCTCGATGTGGCCAAGCTCAACGAGTTTGGCTCAGACCCAATTGTCATCCCCATGTCAGCTGGGATGCGCCGGTACCTATTTGGACTGCTCCGGGCGGCTGGTAAAAAACCAGCGGGTGGTGCTGGCAAAGGAATTGCGGTTGTACAAATCCCGGCGCGGCCTTTTCTGAAACCGGTGTTCAACAAATTCAAGAAGAACGCGCGACATCGATTTCTCAACCGCATCTCGAAAAGGATGATGTACGGCCGTGGCTAGCAATCAAGCCTCAAGACCAGACCTTTGTCTGGAGACTGATTTGACCCGGTTGGTGCGGACCTTGCTGCAACGGCTCAAAGCCCATCTTATCGAGAACACCAGCATCTCGGTGTCGGTGGACTACGATGACACCGTTGCCGATGGGCTCAATATCGTCACCGTATCCAAACTGCCGTCGTTGGTGCTCTCTGGCCCCAGGCTCGTTGAAAATCGGTTCTACTCCACCAACACCAAGCGCACGAAACTCGTGGGAAACTCTGATGACGTGCTCCAATACGGGCCGCCACTCACCATGGATCTCCGTTTTAGGCTCACCGCGGTTTCTGACCGCACCGTTGAGCTGCTGAATCTGATGGCTGCAGTGGCGACCTTTTTGAACCGTCATCGTTGGA
>JANQFF010000340.1 GCA_028277965.1 Pseudomonadales bacterium | reverse complement strand
GCCAACGCCCTCAAACGGGGGGTGCTGTCTTCCGACGAGTCTTCTCGTTATGAAAAACCTGCTGCAACCCTTGCAGAGGAATTCGAGCTGGTCGGTCTCGGCCAGCTGATAGAAGCCATGGCGACAGCGGATCGCTACGTGGAGTTCCCCGGATGAAGAAGTTGCTGGCCATCGTTGGCGATACACCGTATCGGGATACACACACCTTCGAGACCATCGAAGCGGCAATGGTAGGTGCCGTGTTCGATTTCAGTATCTCCATTCTCTTCATAGATGACGGCGTCTGGGCGCTTCTCGATGGCCAGGATGCCCAGTCACTTGGACGCCGGACCATTGGCAAAGTCATCAGCGCTCTGCCGGACTATGAAGTCTCGGATTTATATGTGTGTGCTGACTCAATGCGCGAACGTGATCTGGAAGTTTCGAACCTTGTTTTAGAAGCGGAGCCAGTCAGCACAGAAGATCAACAATCGCTGATTGGTGAACAGGATATCGTCATGGGTCCGTTAGGATGACTCTGCACCTCGTTTTTTCCCCGAGAGCCGCAACACAGGCCAATCCCCGCATCGCGGATGGTGACACCGTTGTGCTGCTTGGAGACGGCGTTTACCTGGCGGATGGGGATACCCCTCCTGGATGTCTGGCTCTGAATACCGATCTCGCCGTGCGCGGCCTGGAGGGCAGACACACTTCCATCGGGTATGAAGATCTCGTTGATCTGTGCGTGGAGAACACCCCGGTCGTGAGTTGGCGGTAATGTCCCGTTCTTTCGACAATGAAGGGTTCATCGAAAACCTGTCTGACTGGACACCTGAAGTAGCAGTACAGATTGCTGCAAGTGAAGGGCTTGTGCTTGCAGAATCACACTGGGAGATCCTGAACACGCTGCGCGACTACTTTGCGGAGACCGACACCTCACCGTCGATGCGGCCTTTCGTCAAAATGCTGAAAAAAAGGCTGGGCGAAGAGAAAGGCAATAGCCTGTACCTTCTGAAACTGTTTGGTCAGAACAGGAGCCAATCAAGCGCTGCGAAGATTGCCGCGAAAATAGCCGGGCTTCCGCGACCAACAAACTGCGATTAAGAATCGCGGCTCTGAAGCGGCTCCCACATGGTGCTCGTCAGTGTTCGCGAGCCAGGGTGACAACATTGCCGACAATCACGACACTTGGGCCGGTAATTCCTGCTTCTTCAACGTCATGAGCAGCCCGGGCCACGGTGGTACGGAGCACCTGTTGCTCAGGTTGTGTCGCGTTCTCGACAACCGCTACAGGATGGCCGGTATCACACCCTGCTTCCATCAGACGGGACATGATCTGGGGCAAACCAACCAGGCCCATGTAAATGACAAGTGTCTGATCGTCGCGGGCAAGCTCCGGCCAATCGAGATTCACAGTGTTTTCGACACGATGACCAGTCACCAGACGTACCGATTGGGCAACGTTGCGATGCGTTAACGGGATACCGGCATAACTTGCAGCCCCCAGGGCCGCTGTTATTCCGGGCACAACCAGCACCTCGATGTTCTTCTCCAGGAGCGCTTCGATTTCCTCGCCGCCCCGCCCGTAGATAAAGGGATCTCCCCCTTTCAGCCGTACAACCTGCAAACCCTGCTCTGCGTACTCGATCAACAGATCGTTTATCGCCTGCTGCTGGTTGGCGCGATTGTCAAGGCGGTCCGGCTGCTGGCCTGGTCGTGGACCTGACTTACCCACATCGACAAGTTCCGCATCCCTTCTGGCGTATTCCAGAATCTCCGGATTAACCAACTTGTCGTAGAGCACAACATCAGCACTTTGCAACAGACGTTGTCCCTTGATGGTGATGAGTTCCGGATCGCCTGGACCGGCACCAACAAGGCTGACAACACCGACCGGCAGTTCGATTGAGTCCAGCGCGTCGAGAGCGATCTGTTCCGCCCCCTTCATATCGCCACGCATCGCGACCTCCCCCGCCGGTCCCTGCAGCAGACCTTCCCAGAATGCCCTGCGGATGGAGATATCGGTGAGCCTGGTTCGGACCTGGTCACGCAACATCACTGCAAGATCTGCAAGCCGGTCGAGACGAGCGGGAAGCCGTGCCTCGATCCATCCCCGTACCACTCGCGCGAGAACCGGCGCAACACCCATACTGGAGACCGCGATCAGTACCGGGTACCTGTCAATGATGGACGGGAAAATCACCGTTGAGAGATCTGCCCGGTCGACACAATTGACCGGCACACCGTGCTGCCGGCAGGCTTCCGAAACCTCACGGTTAACCTGCTCATCCGCTGTGGCGGCTATAACCAGACCAAGACCCGAATCGATATCGCTACTTTCGAAACCGCGTTCCACCCATGCGATCTCTCCCGATTCGACGAACGATTTCAACTGAGGGTCACAGTCAGGCGCAACTATGCGGATTGAGGCTTCAGCACGCAGCAGCCACCTGACCTTGCGAAGGGCTGTGGTCCCCGCACCCACCACAAGACAGGATGAGCCCTTGAGGTTGTGAAAAAGCGGCAGATAAAACATGGGAGCCTGGGCTAAAACTCGATTGAGGTGATATTTCCCATATACGGCCGTAAGACATCGGGAACCGCAATTTTACCGTCCCCGTCCTGGTAGTTTTCCAGCACCGCAACGAGCGTGCGCCCTACAGCCAGACCGGACCCGTTGAGCGTATGCACGAGTTCTGGTTTACCGGACATCGAGTCGCGGTAACGGGCCTGCATGCGTCGCGCCTGGAAATCGAGAAAGTTGCTGCATGAAGAGATCTCGCGGTAACAATCCTGACCGGGTAACCAGACCTCGAGGTCGAGGGTTTTTGCAGCAGAAAACCCGAGATCGCCACCACACAGCACGACCACCCTGTATGGCAGCTCAAGCGCCTGCAGGATCGCCTCCGCGTGACCAGTGAGTTCTTCGAGAGCGTCCCACGACTTGTCAGGATGTACCAGCTGAACCAGTTCGACCTTTTCGAACTGGTGTTGCCGGATCATCCCGCGTGTGTCTTTTCCATAGCTCCCAGCTTCACTGCGGAAACACGGGGTGTGGCAAACGTGTTTGATCGGGAGGCGATCTGCCTCGATGATCTCATCCCTGTAGATATTCGTTACCGGTACTTCTGCCGTCGGGACGAGATAGGTCTCATTCTCCTGATCGACCCGAAACTGGTCTTCTGCAAACTTGGGTAGCTGGCCGGTGCCATACATGCTGTCAGCGTTCACGATATAGGGAACGTAGACTTCCTGGTAACCGTGCTGACCAACATGGGTGTCGAGCATAAACTGTGTCAGTGCCCGCTGCAGACGCGCCAAAGCGCCATGGATAACCACATAGCGCGATCCTGAAATTTTGGTTGCCGCTTCGAAGTCGAGGCCCCCATGCTCGGTCAGGTCAACGTGATCGAGCGGCGGGAAATTGAATTCCGGCAGATTACCCCATTGCCGAAGCTCGACGTTGTCATCCTCTGTGGTTCCCGACGGAACCGATTCATCAGGCACGTTGGGTACAGCCTGCAGGAATGCCTGAAGCTCTTCCTGAAGGGCCGCGTACGCTTCTTTGCTGGCATCCAGTCGTTCTCCGAGGTCGCCCACCTCGTCCAGCAAAGGCTGGATGTCTTCACCCTGGGCCTTGGCCTGGCCAATCGCTTTTGACTTCGTATTCCGTTCACTTTGCAGCGATTCTGTCTCTGTCTGCAGAACACGGCGTTTCTGCTCCAATGCTTCAAACGCAACGACATCAAAGTCGTAACCTTTGACTTTCAGGCGTTCAGCGTGGCTCCGTGGATCATTACGCAGTTTACGGGCGTCGAGCATGACTAACTCCAGGCACCTGCGATTTCACCGCCCTTGAAGCCCAGAAAGACCGCCAGCAGGCAGCCGACCACTGAGGCGAGCACATACGTCAGGGCAGAAGTAGTTTGACCGTTTTCCAACAAAGTAAGCGACTCCAGTGAGAACGCTGAAAAGGTTGTGAATCCACCGAGGACACCCACGACCAGCAGCAAACGGCCCCAATGCTGGAACCACTCTGCCTGCGCGAACCAACCCCACAACATACCTATGGCAAAAGAGCCGGCGATGTTAATGGTTAGCGTCGCCCATGGAAACACCTGCTGCACCCCAACCCACAGGGACACCAGGTACCGCAGCACCGCGCCCAGGGCACCACCTGATGCGACGAAGAAGAGACTCCATCCACTCATCAATCACTTTCCGGACGACGTTGTGCGTCTGCCTCGCGATCCAGTGCTCGAAGCCGTTCGAGACGCGACCGGATTTTCGCTTCGAGCCCCGCATCGACAGGGAAGTAGTACTGTTCGGGGGACATCTCCTCGGGAAAGTAGTCCTCACCGGGGGAAAACGCACCTTCACTGGTCGATTCATTGTGGCTATAACGGTAATCGGCTCCATAACCCAGACCTTTCATCAGGTTGGTTGGGGCGTTCCGAATATGCAGCGGTACTTCGTACGACGGATTTTCCCTGACGGATGTCATGGCCGCGCTGAAAGCCGAATAGGCTGCGTTGCTTTTTGGCACCGACGCGAGATAGAGAACCGCCTGCGCAAGAGCCAGTTCTCCCTCCGGCGACCCAAGCCTCTCATAAGACTGCAACGCGGCAATCGTCAGTTCCAGTGCGCGGGGGTCGGCATTACCAACATCTTCGCTGGCCATGCGTATCAGTCTGCGACCGATATACCTCGGGTCTGCACCACCATCCAGCATCCGGCAGAACCAGTACAGGGATGCATCCGGGTGACTTCCGCGCACCGCTTTGTGGAGTGCCGATATCTGTTCGTAGAAGACGTCGCCGCCTTTATCGAATCGCCGTACACTTTCGCCAAGTGCTTCAAGAGCAACTTCCCGGTTGACCTTGTCCTCCGAGAGCTGAATGGCCACATCCAGAACGTTCAGGAGGCGGCGGGCGTCTCCGTCCGCGTGTCGGCTCATGAGCTCGGCAGCATCCGGGTCGATAACAACCTTCATCTCGCGTTCGACACGCTGACAGAGTTGGGTGAGATCACCAGCCTCGAGTGATTTCAGAACATACACCCGGGCCCGGGACAAAAGCGCCGCATTTACCTCGAAAGACGGATTTTCTGTGGTTGCTCCGATAAATGTGACGGTACCTTTTTCGACGTGAGGCAAGAGTGCATCCTGCTGGGCTTTATTGAACCGGTGTACCTCATCCACAAACAGAACCGTCGCCCTTCCCGATTGGGCCCACATCTCAGCCTGGGCAACAGCGTCTCTAAGGTCTTTGACCCCCGCCAGAACAGCTGACAGTGAAATCACTTCTGCCTGGGCATTCGATGCGAGTATTCTCGCGAGAGTTGTTTTGCCCGTTCCCGGGGGACCCCATAAGATCATCGAATGGATCTTATGCTGTGCCGCGAGCCTCGCTAGCGGTTTGTCAGGGGCAAGAAGATGCTTTTGCCCAACGATATCTTTCAGAGTCGAAGGCCGCATGCGCTCCGCGAGAGGCATGTGCTCATCGCTCTCGGCAGACATGTCTATTTCCTGTTGCGGGTCATCCTTCGACAACATCGGTGTCAGGCGGCAGATCCAGATCGAATACCGAAGATTGTATCACCACGTCCGTTCGGAACTGCTCAAACCGAACCACTGAGCGTTGCTCAGCAGGATCGACAATGACCAGTGTCGCAAGGTCGCTACCGCGAAAGTAGACCTCGAGGCGATTGAAAAGTGACTCTGCAGTGCGGGGATAAAGGACGTAACCGGATATTTCACCACCAGTCTCCCGCGTGACATCAAACTGATCAGCAAGGTGGTAGCCCCGCTGAGTCAGAAGCAGAAGCGGGGCTTCCTCCGGACCACCGTCGACCTTTCTCACTGTTACCTGCTCCAGGTCCGGATCGTATATCCGAATGACACCCCGGTCGGCAACAATCGTCTGGGCAAACGGAGTTACAGTTTCCCACCGCAACTGAGGTCGAGCCAGATACAGCGTGCCTTCCGAACGTTCAATTGTCGTACCTACTGTGTCGGTAATCTCCTGAACAAATGTCGCCGTGACACCGTTCAGACCTGCCAGCCGGGATTCCAGTTCCTGCGCAGGAGTCTGCTCCGCAAATGCAGGCGACAGCAACCCCATGGACATGACGGCGACAACTGAAGCGGCCAGCCTACTCCCGGTGAGGAACAATGACTTCACGGCTTCCATTGGTATTCATCGATGTCACCACACCCGCAGCTTCCATGGCTTCGATGAGCCTTGCAGCGCGGTTGTATCCGATGCGCAGTTTTCTTTGTACAGCCGAAATGGACGCTCTGCGTGATTCGATCACAAACTGCACAGCTTCATCGTAGAGCTCGTCGTCCTGTTCCGTATCCTCACCACTTTCGATCTGAACAAAGGGCTCACCTTCCATTTCCCCGGAAACAATCTCCTCCAGGTACTCCGGTTCACCACGTTGTTTCCAGTCCTGCACGACACGGTGTACCTCGTCGTCGGAGACGAACGCGCCGTGCACACGTTGTGGTAACGCCGTACCCGGAGGCAGGTACAACATGTCTCCATACCCGAGAAGCTGTTCAGCACCACCCTGGTCGAGAATGGTCCGCGAGTCGACCTTCGAAGAAACCTGGAAGCCGATACGCGCAGGGATGTTTGCTTTGATCAAACCCGTGATGACGTCGACCGAAGGTCGCTGTGTGGCCAGAATGAGGTGAATACCCGCGGCCCTGGCTTTCTGAGCAATACGGGCGATCAGCTGCTCAACTTTTTTGCCGACCATCATCATCATGTCGGCAAATTCATCAATGACGACGACAATCGCAGGCAGCGTCGCGAGATCCGGTGCATCGGTCGTTTCGTCCGTCCACAGGGGATCCGCAATCGGCTCACCCCGCTCACTCGCTTCCCTGACCTGGCGGTTGAAACCCGCCAGATTTCGCACGCCCAGCGACGCCATCAACTTGTACCGACGCTCCATCTCAGCGACACACCAGTTGAGCGCGTGGGCTGCCTCTTTCATGTCTGTTACCACCGGTGCCAACAGATGCGGGATACCTTCGTAGACCGAAAGCTCCAGCATTTTCGGATCAACCAGGATGAGCCTGACGTCATCCGGAGAAGCCTTGTAGAGAATACTCAGGAGCATCGCATTCACACCTACGGATTTTCCGGAACCCGTTGTGCCTGCCACCAGAAGGTGTGGCATCTTTGCAAGATCAGCCACAATGGATGCACCGGCAATGTCTTTGCCAAGCGCAAGAGTAATTCCCGAGGACGGGTCCTGGAACGCACTCGATGTCAGCACTTCTTTCAGCTTCACCATCTCGCGATGTTCGTTCGGTATCTCTATACCCACCACCGATTTACCGGGAATCACCTCCACTATTCGCACGCTGATCACAGCGAGAGAACGGGCAAGGTCTTTGGCCAGGGCACTGATCTTCTGAACTTTAACCCCTGGTGCGGGTTGCAACTCGAAACGCGTCACGACCGGTCCAGGCAGGACTGAAACGACAGAAGCTTCAACCCCGAAATCCGCAAGTTTCAGTTCGAGTTGGCGTGACATCGCCTGCAGCGAATCCTGCGAATACCCAAGCTGGTCATCTTCGTCCCGTTCGTCGAGAAGCTCGACATCCGGCATTTCACTGGCGCTTTTCGTATCAAAGAGACGACGTTGCTGTGGTTTGCGGCGCGATTCAGTGGCTTTCTGAACAATTTTCGGTACTTTCGGCGCTGCCACGCGCGGCGTTTCAACTGAAGCCTTTTGTGTGCTGGTGGCACCCGGGCTACGAGCGTGAACGTTGATCACCGGCTGGGCCCGGGATTTTGAACGCAATGCAGTCACGCGATCACGGATCTCGTCGTACCAGCGAATCAGAGCGGCAAACACCACGTGCAGGGCTTTACCAGTCGTTTCCGCCACGTTCAGCCAGGAAAAACCCACAGCAGCCTGTGAGCCAACCATCACGCCGGCAATTGCAACAATGGTCAGACCAACCCAGCCAAAAACCAGCAAACCCTGAACCGACAGCCACTCACCAAAAATGCCGCCGGCACCTGCGGGGAGGCCTGCTCCGGAAGCGCTGTGAAGATCGAGTAACAGACAGCACGAAATGATCAACGCCAGCCAACCGGCACATCTGATGGCGACAACGAGGGCATCAACTGTCTGACCTCGCCCCCTGATCAGGCGTCCACCGACAATCAGCAACGCCACCGGTATCAGGTACGCCACCCAGCCAAAGAGATACAGAACGAGATCGGAAAGGTACGCTCCGCTGGTACCCACCAGGTTCTGTATTTCCCCACCACGACCTGAAAAACTGAACGCCGGATCAGTCGGGTGGTAGGAGGCTATAGCCAGGAACAGGAAAACGGCGATGGCCAGGACCAACACCAATCCAATCTCCCTGACGGGGGTGAAGCGGACTGACAGAGAATTTGCCACTTAAGATGATCCTTGATCTTGAAGCTCGCGCGCGAAGTGTACTCGCACGTTGATCCTAAGTACAACTTGACCCGGAATTTTCTTGTTCAAAATCAACCCTTTATTCCGTCTTCTTAAAAGTCGAGTCGTTAAAGACCTGACAGGCTGCCGCAGCTTGTCAGCAACGCTGTACAATAGGCTTTTGAATTGAACGTAGACTGAATATGCGACCCGATAAAGAAAAAGTTGTCGATGAGATCTGGGACGACGCACGTATAGAAAGTTTCCTGCACAAAGGTGCCATGGGAGACGAGAACGAGGAATTCAGCATCCTCCTGTACGCCTATCGAAGCATGCGTCTCGATGACTTTGAGAAGTTTATCGCGCTGTACCGGGAGCGTGGTTTCCAGGTCGACGCCCGTGGTCTCGACGGGCGTACACTGGCAGAGGTGATCTCCTCTCACGACAAGTCTGCTGGCTTCCTCGCTGCGCTTGGATGACCGGGTCGACCCATGACCCGAACGCTTCCCTACCTGGAACCGACAGACCCCTGTTTTCCTGAAATCAGCACGGCGCTGCGCGACCCTGACGGTCTCCTTGCGGCCGGAGGCAGCCTGTCGGTGCCATGGCTGGTACAGGCGTATGCAAATGGCATATTCCCCTGGTTCGACGACGATTCCGGTCCCATTCTCTGGTGGTCCCCCAGACGGCGGGCCGTCATTCGTCCGGGTACCATGCATGTATCGCGAAGTCTCAAAAAAAAGATCCGGCGTGGTCAGTATTCAGTGAGCGTTGACCTTGAATTCGACGCAGTTGTCGAAGCCTGTAGCGAACCACGCCAGAACAGCAGCGGCACGTGGATCACCCAGGGAATGCGCAAAGCTTACGAAAGTCTCCACAGCGCAGGCTACGCGCATTCCCTTGAGGTCTACCAGGACAGTCGGCTCGTCGGCGGTATCTATGGTGTATCGCTGGGTGCCATGTTTTTTGGAGAATCAATGTTCTCCAGGGTCACAGATGCCTCGAAGATAGCCTTCTACGAGCTGCACCGGCTGCTCAATCGGTGGGATTTTTCCCTCATCGATTGTCAGATCCAGAATCCCCACCTCGAGAGTCTCGGTGTAATCGAAATCAGTCGTACACAATTCCGTGAGGCTTTAGAGAAGAACCGCACAGTACCAACGAGATATGGTCCCTGGCGTTTAGAGAACGTCTGAATTAGGCTCAATTCCATGCATGATTCGACAGGCAACGACCAGGGGCAGGCACAATTCTTCCTGACGCCGAACCACCCCTGCTCTTACCTCAGCCGCAACAACGCGCAAACGCTCTTTTTTGACCCGCGCCTGATCATCACGAGTGATATTTACCAGCAACTGACGGACCAGGGATTCAGGCGCAGCGGCAGTCACCTCTACAGGCCACATTGTCAGGGTTGCAATGCGTGTATCCCCACTCGCGTTCCAGTCAGTCTTTTCAGCCCAAACAGGTCCCAGAAACGAACGCTCAAGCGCAATCGGGATCTGACCGTACGGGTGGAGGAAGCCTCTTTCAGCCGGCGCCATTACCACTTGTACGAGCGCTACATCAGCCTGCGTCATGCAGACGGAGACATGTACCCGGCGAGCGAAGACCAGTTCCGCTCATTTCTTTTGAGTCCGTGGTCGAAGAGTGTGTTCATCTCCCTGTACGAGGGTGACCGTCTGCTCAGCGTCGCTGTGACGGATAAACAGCCAAACGGGTTGTCTGCAATCTACACATTTTACGAACCTAACGAAGATCGACGCAGTCTGGGCACCTTGAGTATTCTCAAACAGATCGAGATGTGCCAGGCGTGGGAGCTCCCGTATCTGTATCTCGGCTACTGGATCAAAGAATGCGGGAAGATGAGTTACAAGGCGCAGTTCCGCCCAACCGAACTCCATGTCAACGGCCGCTGGGTGAAGCTGACCTGATTCTGAACGATTCCGCCTAAAACGCCCTGCCGCCGGGGTTTCAGCGTTTTGCCTTTGCCTGAACCTTCGTGCAGAATGCGCGCCTGCAAAACAACGCAGTGGAGATGAATGGCGAAAGAAGAACAGATTGAAATGGACGGGACCGTGATCGATACCCTGCCGAACACCATGTTCAGGGTCGAACTCGAAAACGGCCACGTGGTGACCGCCCATATTTCCGGAAAGATGCGCAAGAACTACATACGCATCCTTACCGGCGACAAAGTCAAAGTAGAACTGACACCTTACGACCTTTCAAAAGGCCGCATCACTTTCAGGATGTAGCGCCCGGAAGCCTGTTCAGGCCTCGACAGGATCGAGCACCTGGATGCTCAACTCCCCGTCCTCGACCGTGATCTGCACGGTACCGCCGTTCTTCGACAAGTCTCCAAACAGCAGGTCCTCGGCGAGCTGCTTCTTGATCTTCTCCTGAATCAGCCGCTGCATGGGTCGCGCACCCATCTTTTCGTCGTAGCCTTCCCGGGCCAGCCAGTCCCGCGCATCCTCGTCAACTTCAAGCGTGACACGCTTGTCGTCCAGCTGCGCCTGAAGCTCCGTGAGGAATTTGTCGACAACCGTTTTCACCACTTCCATCGGCAGTGAGCCGAACTGAACAATGGCGTCCAGCCTGTTGCGGAATTCAGGTGTGAACATCCGCTTGATGACTTCCATCCCATCGCTGGTGTTGTCCTGTTCCGTGAAGCCGATCGACGGTCGATCCATCTCCTGGGCACCGGCATTGGTTGTCATGATGAGAACAACATTCCGAAAATCGGCTTTACGGCCGTTGTTGTCAGTCAGCGAACCATGGTCCATCACCTGCAGGAGGAGATTGAAGACCTCGGGGTGCGCCTTTTCGACTTCATCAAGCAACACCACACTGTGGGGGTGCTTGGTCACCGCTTCAGTCAGAAGCCCACCCTGATCGAACCCCACATACCCCGGAGGCGCCCCAATCAGACGCGACACCGTATGGCGCTCCATGTACTCAGACATGTCGTAGCGAAGAAGCTCCACACCCATGATATTGGCCAGTTGCCGGCAGACTTCCGTTTTGCCGACACCGGTGGGGCCGGCAAAGAGGAAACTGCCGATAGGTTTCTCACCTGACTTAAGCCCTGCCCTCGACATCTTGATCGCGTTGGACATCTGGTCAATCGCTTCGTCCTGACCGAACACGACCATCTTGAGCTTCTGATCCAGATCTTTCAGGTCACGCTTATCGGATGTCGACACCTGGTTCGAGGGTATTCGGGCTATCTTGGCCACCACTGCCTCGACATCGGACTGACCTATGCTCTTCTTGCGGCGGCTTGCAGGTTGCAATTGTTGCGCGGCTCCCGCCTCGTCGATGACGTCGATTGCCTTGTCAGGCATGAAGCGGTCGTTAATATATTTCGCCGCCAGCTCCGAAGCAGCCCGCAGGGCTTTGTCCGTATAGCGCAGGCCATAGTGTTCTTCGAAGCGGGTCTTCAGACCCTTAAGGATTCGATAGGTATCCTCAACGTCCGGCTCGATGACATCGATCTTCTGGAACCGTCGGGAAAGTGCCCGGTCCTTGTCGAATATCCCGCGATATTCCGCGTAAGTTGTCGAGCCCATACATTTGATCTGCCCGGAGGTAAGCAACGGCTTCAGCAGGTTGGATGCGTCCATCACACCACCGGATGCTGCACCCGCTCCAATGATCGTGTGCACCTCGTCGATGAAGAGGATCGATCCTTCCTTTTTCTTCAATTCGTTGAGCACGGCTTTGAAGCGTTTTTCGAAATCGCCGCGATACTTCGTACCCGCCAGAAGTGCGCCAAGATCAATGGAAAAGATCTCACTGTCCTGGACGACTTCGGGGACCTGACCGTCGACAATCCGTTTCGCCAGACCTTCCGCAATAGCAGTCTTTCCGACCCCTGATTCACCGACCAGCAAGGGGTTGTTCTTGCGGCGTCGGCAGAGGACCTGAATGACACGTTCGAGTTCCTGGTCGCGACCGACCAGCGGATCTATCCGGCCCGCTTTGGCTTCTTCGTTCAGATTGGTTGCGAACTGCTCGAGGGCGGAACGACTCCCCTCCTCACCACCGCCCTCTTCGTCAAGCCCGCCAAGTTCTTCACCACCCTCCTCTTCACCAGGCACTTTGCTGATGCCGTGAGAGATGTAGTTGACGACATCGATACGCGCGATGTTCTGCTCTTTCAGGAAATAAACTGCCTGGCTTTCCTGCTCACTGAATATGGCGACGAGGACATTGGCGCCCGTGACTTCTTTGCGGCCCGATGACTGGACATGGAAAACGGCTCGCTGCAGGACTCTCTGAAAACCGAGCGTCGGCTGTGTGTCTCGCTCCGTATCACCTGCCGGTATGAGTGGTGTGGTCGACTCGATGTACTCATCGAGATCTTTGCGAAGTTTGTCGAGATCGGCCCCAATCTTTTTGAGGACGTCTATCGCCACATCATTGTCGAGCAATGCGAGAAGCAGATGTTCAACAGTCATGAATTCATGCCGTTTCGCCTTCGCTTCGCGGAAAGCGTCGTTGAGCGTGGCTTCCAGATCTTTGCTTAACATGAATGCTCCGGTACGTTATTCAATCGGTCATCTCTACGGTGGAAAGCAATGGATGATTGTTTTCCTGTGAATATAGATTGACCTGTTCCGATTTAGTTTCAGCGATGTCCCGAGGAAATATGCCAACTGTGGCCGCACCCTGAGTGTGTACAGTCAACATGATCTGTGTCGCTTTTTCGCGGTTCATGGCAAAAAATTTTTCCAGTATGTGGACAACAAATTCCATCGGTGTGTAATCGTCATTCAGCAGAATGACCTTAAACATCGGCGGTCGCTTGAGCTTCGGTTCTGCTGCTTCAGTAACCGTCCCAATACCACCTTCGTCGTCGCGTTCACCCTCGTCATCACTTTGCAGACGAGGCACGATTCCAACCTTTTCAACTTCAGCAACGGATAGCGATCGATGCATTACGGGTGGCGTTATCGGACCTGTGGGTGCGGGTTCATTGAGTGGATATTCTACCCACATTCGCCACGCCGTGTCTGCGCCGTCAGGACCCTCTGCCCTGAGGAGGCTTAGATTAAAAATGGGGACCGTTTTTCGATTTTCAAGTGGATATAAAAAGAAGAGCTCTTATAGCCGGAATCAATCATCACCCTTGACTCAACCCCAAAATTTGCCCAAAGTCCGCATGGGGGCACGACTAAATCACCTGATCGCAAGAGATCCCAGGCGGGGATCGGTGTATCGGTGATGCGTTGACCCTCAGGTAGTAAGCTTGGGAGGGGATGACCATGGCTATCGGCAAGGTCAAATGGTTCAACAACGCAAAGGGTTATGGTTTCATCTTGCCTGATGAAGGTGGTGAAGACCTCTTCGTGCATTACTCGGCAATTCAGATGGACGGTTACAAAACCCTCAAAGCGGGTCAGACTGTCAACTTCGATATCGTCGAAGGCCCCAAAGGCCTGCACGCGGTGAACATTCAGGAAGCCCCCGGTGAGCTCGGCGTTTCAGTCGATTTCGACGATGAGTACGAGGATAGTCCACCCATCGACGATTCTCATCCGGACGCGTCTTCCGGCTGACGAGCTGACCGCTCTATACAGCCAGCCCTTCTTTCCTGGAGGCGTTGTACCTGGAGGAAATGTCCCTGGCGGAATGTCTTTTCCTGAAGACAGGCCCGGGGCGATCTACATCTCCGCGACCATCGCTGCGCCAAATTCTGAACACTTGAGCAACGTCGCGTCGGTCATCAACCGCTCGAAGTCGTACGTCACTGTCTTGTTCGAAATGGCGCCTTCAGTTCCCTTGATCACGAGATCTGCCGCTTCTCTCCAACCCATGTGCCGTAACATCATCTCAGCCGAGAGGATCAATGAACCCGGGTTGACCTTGTCCTGACCTGCGTACTTCGGCGCCGTCCCATGAGTTGCCTCGAACAACGCGATCGTATCGCCAATGTTGGCTCCCGGAGCGATTCCGATCCCACCCACCTGGGCTGCCAGGGCATCGGACAGGTAATCTCCATTCAGGTTCATAGTTGCGATCACATCGTATTCGTCCGGTCGGGTCAGGACCTGCTGGAGCATCGCATCAGCAATCACGTCTTTGATAATGATCTGCTTGCCCGTGTTCGGGTTGGTCAGTTCGTGCCAGGGTCCGCCATCCAGAGGCGTTGCGCCGAATTCGCTGGCAGCAAGCTCATAACCCCAGTCTTTGAATGCACCCTCCGTAAACTTCATGATGTTGCCTTTATGCACGAAAGTCAGGGAATCCCTGTCTTCGTCAATACAGTACTGCAACGCTTTGCGAACCAGCCGCTGGGTACCTTCGACCGAAATCGGTTTGATGCCAATCCCGCAATGTTGTGGGAAACGGATCTTGTTCACGCCCATTTCTTCCCGCAGGAAGGTGAGCATTTTTTCCGAACCCTCGGAGTCGGCCTCCCACTCCACACCCGCGTATATGTCCTCGGTGTTCTCACGGAAAATGACCATGTCGGTCTTTTCAGGCGCGACAACCGGACTCGGCACGCCCTTGAACCAACGGACCGGGCGCTGACACACATAGAGGTCGAGTTCCTGGCGCAACGCCACGTTGAGGGATCGTATGCCACCCCCGACCGGTGTTGTCATAGGACCTTTGATACCAACGATGAACTCACGCATCGCTTCCAGCGTTTCTTCAGGCAGCCACTCGTCCTCGCCATAGACTTCGAGGCTCTTCTCACCTGAATAGACCTCCATCCAGGCGATTCGTCGTTCGCCGCCATAAGCTTTCTCTACGGCTGCGTTCACGACGTCAATCATCACTGGGGTGATATCAACACCTATCCCATCCCCTTCGATGAATGGAATGATCGGGTTGTTGGGGATGTTGAGTGAATTATCAGAGTTGACCGTGATTTTCTCACCGTCGCTCGGCACTTGAATGTGCTGGTAGGCCATGAAGAGCTCCCGAGGTTTACGCAGGCGTTAAAAAGCGCGGAATTATATCACCTGGTATTTGAAAAAAACGTTTCAGCGGGGTTTGGACTCCGTCCAGTTTTGAACCCTCTCTTTATCGTTGCCTGTCGAGCTGACCCAGTGGCGGTCCTTCTCGGTTTCCTCGACTTTCCACATCACTGCATCTGTTTTGAGGTAGTCCATGATGAACCGGGCGGAATCGAATGCTGCATCCCTGTGAGCTGACGCAACCGCTACCATCACAATCTGCTCCCCGGGAAGCATGGTCCCGACACGATGGATCACCTGTGAGGCGATGAGAGGCCAACGCTCACACGCCTGGCTCACAATTGCATCGATACTCTTTTCCGTCATCCCAGGGTAGTGCTCGAGGGTCAGCGAGTTCACCGCGGTCCCATCCGTGTACTCATTGCGGTCCCTCACAAGACCGACAAAAGCAACCACCGCTCCCGCATCATGCCCACTACAATCCACCATATCCTGGTAGACCTCAGCAAACGTAAAGTCAGCCTCCTGGATCACGACCCGGTGCATCACCCACCCGTCACCGGCGGTAAGAACGCTATTTCGTCTCCGCCCTGCAGTTGACCGGGATCACCATTCACCAGTTCCTGGTTGAGGGCAATCCTCACGTTCTCGGCTGTCAGCTCTTCATAAGCCTCTGGCGTGAACCTCGCTTTCAGCTCGTTCATCAGCGCGGCCAGGCTCGTTGCATCGACTGTAATGCGCTCAACACCCACAACCTCGCGCAACGAGGCGAAAAAAAGCACGCTCACCCCGGTTGCGGACATTTATTCACCCTCGCGCATGTACACACCGCTGCGCCCGCCGCGTTTCTCCAGAAGACAGATCTGCTCGACGACCATGCCTTTGTCGACCGCCTTACACATATCGTAGACAGTCAACGCCGCAACACTCGCCGCCGCTAATGCCTCCATCTCCACCCCCGTCTTGCCGGTAACACGAACCTCAGCTGTGATATCGACGCAATCATTCCCGTATGCCGCAAACTCAACACTGACTTTCGACAAAGCAAGTGGATGACACAGAGGAATCAGATCGGAACAACGCTTGGCAGCCTGAATCCCGGCTATGCGGGCAACAGCGAAAACTTCCCCTTTTTCGAGCGCGTTGCCCTGAATTGCCTCCAGGGTAGCCGGTTGCATTCGGACCCGGGCCTGCGCAATGGCAGACCGAGCGGTCACGTCTTTCTCCGATATATCCACCATGTTGGCCTCCCCGGCCTCATTCAGGTGGGATAGTCGCTCCGACATTGAAATTCCGATGCAAGCGGGCTCTCTATTATGCACTGCCGAGGTGGGTCATGCCTGCTAAAATGGCGCCTTGCAACAACCGGTAATGAGATTGCCCGCTCACCAATCAGCATCCCGTACAGGCCCTCGCGTCATCCTGGGGATGTCCGGGGGTGTGGATTCCTCCGTCGCCGCCCACCTCCTGATGGAAGGCGGTTTCTGTGTAGAAGGGTTGTTCATGAAGAACTGGGAGGAAGATGACGGTACTGAATACTGTACCGCGATCGAAGACCTCGCTGACGCGAGACGCGTATGCGAAACCCTCGGCATCCCTCTGCACACCGCCAATTTCTCAGCAGAATACTGGGACAACGTGTTCGAGGATTTTCTGACCGAATATCGCGCAGGCCGGACGCCGAACCCGGATGTTTTATGTAACCGGGAGATCAAGTTCAAACAGTTCGCCGACTACGCGCAACACCTGGGCGGCGAATACATCGCTACCGGGCACTACACCCGCATAGATCACGACACACCAACACCTACACTGCGCAAAGCCGCTGACGCGGGAAAAGACCAGACCTACTTCCTCCAGGCAGTGCCGCGGGCCAGTTTCAGGAATGTTCTGTTCCCCCTCGGGGACCGGCTGAAATCCGACGTTCGCAAACTAGCTTCAGATCTCGGGCTGCACAATCACGGCCGCAAAGACAGCACCGGGATCTGCTTCATCGGTGAACGCCGTTTCAAGGATTTCCTCGCAACCTACATCAAGGATGACCCTGGCCCAATGGTCGACACCGGCGGACAGCACATCGGCGAACACCACGGATTACACTACTACACGTCCGGCCAGCGCCAGGGACTGCACGTTGGCGGCTTGAAGAACCGGCCTGAACTTCCATGGTACGTCGCGGGCAAACTACCAGCGATCAACACCCTGGTTGTCACGCAGAATGAAGCTGAACTCGAAACCAGCTGGTTGCGCGCCTATGAGCCCAACTGGATAGCCGAATGTCAGCTTCCCCTGAAGTGCACTGCCAGGATTCGTTACCGGCAGGACGACCAGGCGTGTGAAGTCCGTGCAGCCGCGGACGGCGGGCTCTCGGTTCGTTTCAGTAGCCCACAACGAGCAGTCACACCTGGCCAGTACGTTGCTTTCTACGACGGCGACATATTGCTGGGTGGTGCTAAGATTCTTTCGACCGATACATCAAGATTGTCACTACTGGACCATTGTCGTTATGACGGGCATTGACCCACTACATGCGATTGGCGCCGCCGACGGCCGCTATCGCAATCGAACCGCCTCGCTCGAAAACATCGTTAGCGAATATGGATTGATTCGCTACCGTGTCCTCATCGAATGCGAGTGGTTCCTCTTTCTAAGCTGTCAGGACTGTATAAGCGAATTCAGCCCTCTCTCTGCCGAAGCAACTGCCCATGTGAAACAGATTATCGAGCAGTTCGACACGAGCGATGCGCAGCACGTCAAAGATCTCGAAAGAACCACAAATCACGACGTCAAGGCCGTTGAGTATTTTGTTAAAGAAAAAATGGCGGGGGTTCCTGAGCTGCAGCCCCTTCTCGAGTGGGTGCACTTCGGCTGTACATCCGAAGACATTAACAACACCGCGTACGGCCTGATGCTGACTGATGCCCGTAACCGAGTCGTCTTGCCACTAATGGACCGGTTGGCAGCCCACCTGCAAGACCTCGCCGCTCAGCACGCAAATCTCGCCATGCTATCCCGGACCCACGGGCAGACCGCATCGCCGACGACACTCGGTAAAGAACTCCGAAACGTCGTTGCAAGACTGCAGCGACAACAGCAGCAACTCGCTTCTGTCGAGATTCTCGGCAAATTCAACGGCGCTGTCGGTAATTTCAATGCCCACATGAGCGCCTATCCCAATGCCCCCTGGCCAGAAATGAGTGCCAGCTTTCTGTCCGGGGTCGGGCTGACCTACAACCCCTTCACGACCCAGATTGAGCCGCATGACTATATGGCAGAGATGTTTCATGCACTCATGCGGTTCAACCAGGTATTGCTCGATTTCAACCGGGACATATGGAGTTACATCTCCATCGACTATTTCACGCAGAAAAAAGTGGAAGGTGAAACTGGCTCATCAACCATGCCGCACAAGGTCAACCCGATCGATTTCGAAAACTCCGAAGGCAACCTTGGGATAGCAAATGCCCTGCTCGATCACATGGCATCAAAACTGCCGGTGTCCCGGTGGCAGCGCGATTTGTCCGACTCAACTGTGCTTCGCAACATCGGGACCGCTATCGCTCATTGTGTTATCGCTTACGAAGCCACGCTCAAGGGACTCGGGCGTCTGGAGGTGAATAGCCGCGTCATCTCGGATGATCTCAACGCGAGTTGGGAAGTACTTGCCGAGCCAGTGCAGACCGTCATGCGCAAATACGGCATGGCGGAACCCTACGAACGTCTCAAGGAAGTAACACGCGGAAGGGCTCTGGATGAAGAACTGTTCAGACGCATTCTTGATGACCTGGAACTTCCCGAAGAAGCGAGACAGGAACTCTCTGAACTGACGCCAGAACGCTATACCGGCCTGGCGAGCCACCTGGCGCAACAACCTTCCAGCTGATGTCACTGCAGCTTCACGTCATACCCGCATCCTGGCAGGACCATGAAGAGGACCTGCTCGCGATCCGCCGCGAGGTGTTTATCCGGGAACAGGCTGTACCGGAAGAAGTTGAGATAGATGGTCTTGATCCGGATGCGATCCACCTGCTGGCGGTTAACGAGATCGGCGAATACATCGGATGTGCCCGGATATTGCCGACCGGGCAGATTGGTCGCATGGCCGTTCTCAAACAACATCGCGGAACGGGCGTCGGCGCACGCTTACTGGAAGAGGCGGTCAAGACCGGCAGGAGTGCAGGGTTCGCCCGCCTGTACCTGCACGCGCAAAAACACGCAGAAGACTTTTACCGGAAAGGCGGTTTTGTACCCACGGGTGAGGAACTGACAGAGGCGGATATCAACCACGTGGTCATGGACCTCGATACCGGTGTTGGTGCCTGGCGGCCGCAAACGTTCGATACGCTCGAGACTGCCCGGGATAGCCTGCAGACGGTCATACATCACGCCCAGCGTTCGTTGACCCTGCTTCACCCCAACCTCGAACAGGAACTCTTCGCCCACCCACCAATTGTCGATGCCATATCAGCACTCGCGCGCCGGGCCCCCAGAGTTTCAGTTCGTATCCTGCTGCTCGACCTGAAACTCGTAACCAGTCGTGGCCACCCGCTGCTGAATCTTGCACGTCGTCTCGACGAAAAGATAAAGATGCGGGTACTGACAGAACGCCCCAACAGCGATACCTCGAGTTTCGTCTGTGTGGATGACAACGCGTACTGGCTCATGCCGAACTGGGAAACCTACGAAGGAGTGTGTGACCTGTCGAATCCTGTCACCAACCAGCGTCTTGCTGATGTTTTTACCACCGCCTGGGAGAAAAGCCGGGATGCTGCGGACCTGAGGACTCTCAGGATTTAATCGCGGCTAATTGCCGCGGTCAGATACTTTCCAATAGCAAGGTCTTGAGCTCTTCATAATCAGCCGCCCGTTCGTATTGGGGATACTCGGCACAGACGGTTTCCGGCGCCTGGTAAAAGAACCCGTGATCCGCTTCTTCGAGCATGCTGATATCGTTGAACGAATCCCCGGCCGCAAAAATCCGATACTCGAGGGAACGAAACGCGCGCACGGAGCATCTCTTGGGATCCGGTTGGCGGATGTT